>CAYOTJ010000115.1:1520-2471 GCA_964406855.1 uncultured Saprospiraceae bacterium | reverse complement strand
CTGGCAGTTTCAGGAATTAGGCTACGATTACAGCATCAACTTCAATGGACGCACCGGTGAAAAGCCAGTGCGTTGGGATTATTATGATGATCTCAAGCGGCGTGAGCTCTACACCTTGTTCTCGCACTTGTTCTATTTCCGCAACAACTACAGCCTTTACGCCACTACGCCCGACTACGGCAATATCGGCTTAGGCGCCGGCAACCTCAGTACGCCCCGCCGTATGCGCCTGCACGATGGAGCCGGCCACTATGTTATCGTCGTTGCCAACCTCGATCCGTTCAACAGTCAGACGGTGACGCCCGGCTATGGCGCAACCGGTACCTGGTATCGCTACAACGGCGACCCCCTCGTGGATGGCTCTTCCTACACGGTAAACACCCTCGGCGACACCTATACGCTGGCGCCGTCAGAAGTGTTGGTACTCGTCAATTTTAAGCGCGTAACCCTCAGCGACCCTGAAGATCAGTGTGCAGGTACCGAGTTGATGTACTTTACAGCCGATCCGGCCGGAGGTACTTTTACCACTACGGCTCCGTCGGGTTTCAGCAGCAACGGCGCTGCCGGTACAGCCACGCTTGATACCGACGTAACGCCTCCGGGTACTTACGAAGTGTCCTATACCTATATCGATGCCTTGGGAGCTCCCGTAACCCAAACGGTGGAAGTAGCCATACTGGCCAATGCAACCGGCATGGTGGCGCACACGACTTGCCAAGGTAGCGGTTATGAAATAACAGTAGGGGAAACGACCTTCAACGAGGCCAACCCCACGGGCATGGTCGTCCTTGAGGCGGCCAATGGCTGCGACTCTGTTGTGACGGTCAGCCTCACCTTCCTGCCCAACGCTACGGGCACAGAAACCTACACGGGTTGCCAGGGCGACGGCTATTAAGTAACAGTAGGGGAAACGACCTTCAACGAGGCCAACCCCACGGGCATGGTCGTCCT
>CAYOTJ010000115.1:0-1420 GCA_964406855.1 uncultured Saprospiraceae bacterium | reverse complement strand
TGAGGCGGCCAATGGCTGCGACTCTGTTGTGACGGTCAATTTGGCGTTCTTAGCCCCCAATCCAGTAGCCCGCTGCTCCACCAGCATCTCGCTTCCTCTTGATGATGAAGGTACGGCATCCCTTACCGCAGCTCAGCTTGACAATGGCTCCAGTGTCGACTGCGGCGGCTTGTCGCTATCGGCTTCACCTCTTGCCTTTGACTGCGATGATCTGGGCTCCAATCCCGTCACGCTTACCGTTACCAGTTTAGCTACAGGCGCCGCCACTCAGTGTACCACTACTGTTATCATTACGGATCCTACGGTAGCCTGTTGCCCGGTGCCTCAACTTACCTGTCTGAATGCCAATGTCGTATTCAATGGCCAAAGCAGCATCGCCCTCAACCCGGCCTCGCTGGTATCCATAGAAGACGATTGCGGCATTTCCGGTATTACGGCATTGCCTGCCAATATCACCTGCAATCAGGTGGGCAGTACGGTTCCCGTAACCATCACCGTCGCCAACCAGGGAGGGTTATCGGCTTCCTGCACCAGCCAGATTGCGGTACAAGGCCTGCCTTGCGGCTGGAGCGCTCAGCCCAGTGGGGTCAATTGCGCCAACGGCAATACGGTATCCCACAACCCGACTACAGATACATACACCCTCATCAGCTCTGATTGCTACTACGCAGCGCCTTTCACCAGCGATGAGCTGGCCTTTATGCAACATACCCTCTGCGGCAATGGCAGCATCATGGTAGAGGTTGCGTCCATCACCGGTGGCCAAGGTTGGGCTGGCCTTATCATGCGCGACGGCAATGCCGCCAACGCGCGCAAAGTGCAACTCACGGCCAATTTAGGCGGCTTTGCCCGCCGCGAGGTGCGCTATACCACAGGCGGCCAGGCTTATCCGCAACAGTTCCCCATCCAGGAGCGCCAGTGGCTGCGCCTGCTGCGCGTAGGCAACCAGTTTGTAGGCTATGTATCGGCCAATGGTACGAGCTGGTCGCAGGTATTCAGCGTTACCGTAGCCATGAATAACTGCATTGAAATGGGGCTGGTAGTGACCAATGTACTCCAGAACGGCAGCATTGCAGCTACCTTCAACCACCTGAGCGCCACTGGAGCGGCCAGCCTCGAAGCACCCGAACCGGGCGCCGCATTCCGGGCCGGCGATCCTCAAATGCTCAGCCTGCTGGCTTACCCCAACCCTACATCAGATGAATTGAATATAGCCATCGAAGGTTTACTTCCCGAGGGCGAGCGCCACGCGCTTCACCTCACCGACGCCTTCGGCCGCAGCCTGCTTACCAGGATTGTGGATGGCCCCACGGCTCAGTTGCAGCTTGGCCAGTTGCCTCCGGGTATCTACGAACTGCAACTCTGCCTGCCCGACGGCCGTACGCTGGCCCGCCGGCGCGTTATGGTGATGGGGCAGTAG
>CAYOTJ010000114.1:0-9264 GCA_964406855.1 uncultured Saprospiraceae bacterium | reverse complement strand
ACCATAAATAGCAGCGCCGCTGCCATAAAATACTGAAAATAACTGGCGAAGTCGGTAAAAGCACGCTCTTCAAATTCCCGTTTTTCGATGCTGTCTATGCGCGAGCGGAGGCTTCCTACCAATTGCTTTGCATTATTGCCGAGGTTGAGATAAACACCTCCGCCAGATTCCGCTATTTCCCTGAGCGAAGCCTCATCGGGCACCGATCGCACGGGCGCGCCGTCAGGGCCTCTCAGGTAGGCCGACAACTGCTGTTCGTCTTCGGGCGCAGGTACAAATTCGCCCTCCGGCCGCCCTACGCCTACCGTAAATACAAGTGTGCCATTCTCACGGGCTTTACCGGCCATCTCTGCTGCGCTACCATCGTGGTCTTCTCCATCGGAAAGGATGACTAATGCGCGGTGGTTGGGGCTATCTTCGCGAAAGGAGCGTTCGGCCAGCGCAATGGCCGCTCCTATGGCGGTGCCCTGCACGCCGGCCTGATCGGGCAGCGCATTTAAGAGCGCCAACTGAGCGAAAGCGTAATCTGTAGTAAGAGGAGCTGCGATGAAGGCATCGCAGGTAAAGAGAATGACGCCTACATTGCTGCCTGCCATTTCGCCAACTAAGGCCTGGGCAAATCGCTTGGCCCGCTCTAATCGGTTGGGGGTGATGTCGGCAGCCAGCATACTTTGGGAGATGTCGAGCGCCACAAACAGGTCTATGCCTTCGCGTTTGACCTCTTTGCGGGTAGCGCCCCACTGTGGGTTTGCCCATCCTACAATGAGGGCAGCCATAGCCAGTAACAGCAGGCTCAGTTGAAAAAGCAACCGCCTTCTTCCGGGCATATCGCTGGCCAACCGCGCTACCAATGCTGAGTCGCCAAAGCGCGCAATGGCCTGGCGGCGTTGTCGCCATGCCCACCCAAAAAGCAGGGCTACCAGCGGCAACAACAGCAAAGCATACAGGTATTCGCTATGTTCAAAACGAAACACGCTATTCAATTTTTATGGTTGACGCTACCCGGCGTTTTATAGTTTGCGCCGGCAGGCCTTGTGCACAAAACCTGTCGACGCAAGGTATCGCTTAAGGTATCGCTTTCAATACGGTATATTTCAACACCAGCTCCAGCAACAACAACAGCAGGGCCAGAGCGGCAAACCACCCAAATTCTTCGCTATACCGCCGTATGACGGTAGTTTCTATCTCGGTTTTCTCCAAGCGATCAATATCATCGTAGATGGTTTTGAGCTGGCCTGCCGAGGTGGCGCGAAAATAACGACCCTGAGTGGCTTTAGCGATGTCGCTTAACAGCGCTTCATCAATTTCCACCTGTGCCATACCGAAGATATACTGCCCATCGCTACGTCTGCTGACGGGGGCCAGCGCCTGGCCCGTAGCGCCTACGCCTATGGTATATACTTTGATGTCAAACTGTTTAGCCAATTGGGCAGCCAGTTCAGGCGACTGGTAGCCGGTATTGTTGACGCCATCGGTGAGCAGAATGATGACCTTGCTCTTGGCCGGGCTGTCCTTGAGTCGGTTTACTGCTGTGGCGAGGCCCATACCGATGGCCGTACCATCGTCGAGGGCGCCGCACTGCAAGCCTGCGAGGAAGGTATTGACCACGGGATGATCGGTAGTGAGCGGGCATTGGGTAAAAGCTTCACCGGCAAAAGCGACCAGTCCGATGCGATCGTGTTGCCGCTTATTGACAAAATCAATGGCCAACTGCTTACTCACTTCCAAGCGGTTGGGCTGAAAATCCTGCGCCAGCATGCTGCTGGATAAGTCCATAGAAAGGACGATGTCTATACCTTCTGCTTTGACAGCTTCTTCTTTTAGCGTTTTTTGAGGGCGGGCCAACGCCACTACTAACGCAGTATAAGCCAATGCGCGCATGACGGGCAACAGCGGACGCAGGCGGCTACGCCAGGTATGTATATTGGCTACGCCCGTCAGCGAAGACAGCCGCAGTTTGGGTTCTTTAACGCTTTGCTTGCGCATTTGCCAGTAAGCCAGCGGCAGCAATAGCAGTAAAATCAAAAAGCCCGGATGCAGAAAATAGAGGTTACTCATGTTCATCCGAATGTATTTCTCCCGAATGTGGCTGGGCTGAATGAATTTCCTCCTGGCCTGCGCCTTGTAAATCCGAGCGCTGATCGGCCTCTTCCTTATCGACCAGCGCCTGCGCAAAGTCAATGAAATTGCTTATCAAAGTGAAGTCTGCCACTGTGCTCGTTTGCGGGCCAGCCTTAGCAAATTTGATCAGATCGGCTCTGCGTAACCAGGCCGACAATGGCTCGTGCCAGTTGGCCCATGCGTTATGATTGCTCAGCGCTTTTTCTATTTCGCGACTGGTCGACTCCAGTGCAGGCAACTGAAACTGGCCCTCTAAGTATTCCCTGAACAGGTAGTTGAGTTCGCTGTAATAAGCTTTTAAGGTTTCGGGGGCCTCCGGGTTTTGTGGGGCCAAAGCGGCTAAGCGCGCACGAGCGCGCTCGTAGGGACTTTGAGTGGGCGTGGGTGGCAGCGCTACGCCCGTTTTCGGTTTTTGCCTTAGTTTGACCAACCAAAGCGCCAGTCCTACAACCAGTAACACTGCCAGCGCATAAGGCGCAAGGTCGCGCCAGTTGAAGCGCTCCCGGATGATGTCTTTGATGGGCTGCAACTCGGCTTTCTCGGTTACGGGTATGGTTTTAACGGCCAGATTGAGGGCCTCGGTAAAAACCGTATCGCCCTGCTGCGTTACGATTACCAGCGGCGGCAGGCGGTAGGCTCCGGAGTCGAAAGCGGTAAGGGTAAAACGCTGCTCCAGCAGCAATTTGGGGGTAAGGGCTATGGTATCCAATTTTGAACTGTTGAGCAGTTCTATTTTTTCTACACTTTTCAGGGCATCTGTATGGATCGCCGCAATACCTTCGCCGGCGGCCAGCCCGAGGTTGAGGCGCAGGGTTACCTGATCGCCAATGAGTATTTCCGGTTGGCTCAGCGTTGCTGAAGCTGTATTTTGGGCGGCCGGCTTTGCCCAGACGCCAAAGAGCCCAATACCAACAGAAAGGATGAGTTTACCAGCATTCATACCTTACATGCGTTTTTGAAAAAAGCGGTGTAGTGCCAGCGTATAATCATCTGTCGTTCGTATCGTCATGAGATCGCCTCCGCTGCGGGGAAAAATACTCCGGCAATACTGTAAGTTATCGGCAAAGCGACGTTCATAAGCCGTTCTTACCTCACGGCTATGGGTATCTATCCACCCCTGCTCGCCCGTTTCGGGGTCATAGGCCCGAATCAGGCCTACATTGGGCATTTCCTCTTCACGGGGGTCGTATACCTGTACCCCAATGAGGTCGTGCCTGCGGGCTGCAATGCGCAGCGGCTGCTCGTAGCCCTGGGTCATAAAATCGGATACCACAAAGCAGATGCTGCGCTTTTTGACTAAGCTGTTAAAGTGCTCCAGGGCCATCGCCAGATTGGTGCCTTTGCCCGTGGGCTGGGTTTCGATCAACTCCCTGATGATGCGCAAAATATGCCGGCGCCCTTTTTGGGGAGGAAGGAACTTCTCAATCTTATCGGAAAAGAACAGTACGCCTACCTTATCGTTGTTATTGAGCGCTGAAAAAGCAAGCAGGGCGCACAACTCGATGATGAGTTCATTCTTCATCTGATGAACAGCCCCGAAAAACACGGAGGGACTGATGTCGATGAGCAACATAACCGTCAACTCGCGCTCTTCTTCAAAAACCTTTACGTGAGGCTCTCCGCTTCGGGCCGTTACGTTCCAATCGATGTTGCGCACGTCGTCGCCGTATTGATAGCTTCTTACTTCACTAAACGACATGCCCCGCCCTTTGAAGGCGCTATGGTACTCGCCCGAAAACAAATGACGACTAAGACCCTTGGTCTTAATTTCTATTTTCCGAACTTTTTTGAGCAACTCGTTGGTTTCCAAATGCTATCTGGTTTAGTGCATCTGCCAATAAACAAGGTCAAAGCCGTCAGGCAGCGCCGCTTAGGGTACTTCTACTGCGTTGAGCAATTGCGCAATGATGTCCTCCTGAGTGATGTTCTCTGCTTCCGCCTCGTAGGTGAGGCCAATGCGATGGCGCAATACGTCTTCGCATACGGCGCGAACATCCTCGGGTATAACGTAGCCGCGCCGCTGTAAAAAAGCATGGGCTTTAGCGGCTAAAGCTAAGTTGATGCTGGCGCGGGGCGAGCCCCCATAGCTGATTAGCGGCTGTAGTTTTTTCAGTCCATACTCCTGGGGCTCACGAGTGGCAAAGACAATGTCAACCACGTATCGCTCAATCTTTTCATCCATGTATACCTTTTTCACCGATGCGCGGGCGCGTAGGATGTCCTCGGGGCTCACTACGGGCTGCACATGCGCAAAAATGCTGTCGTCGAGGTTGCGGCGCACAATTTCCCGTTCCTCGTCTTTGGTGGGGTAGCCAATTTTCACTTTCAGCATGAAACGGTCTACCTGAGCCTCCGGCAAGGGATAAGTGCCTTCCTGCTCTATGGGATTCTGGGTAGCGAGCACCAGGAAGGGCTCTTCCAGCGGAAAAGTTTCGGCGCCTATGGTCACCTGCCGCTCCTGCATGGCTTCCAGCAGGGCGCTTTGAACTTTGGCCGGAGCCCGGTTGATTTCATCGGCGAGCACGAAGTTGGCAAATACAGGCCCTTTGCGCACCGAAAAATTATTGACACCAGGGTTGTATATCATGGTGCCGATGATATCGGCAGGCAGCAGATCCGGAGTAAACTGAATGCGGCTGAAGCGCGCGTCAATGCTACGCGATAACGTTTTGATGGCCAGTGTCTTGGCCAACCCCGGCAAACCTTCCAAAAGTACGTGCCCCCGGGTAAGCAACCCCAACAGCAGGCGTTCTACCATATTGTCCTGGCCGACAATAATTTTGGCGGTTGCCTCCTGTATTCGGCGGGTGACCTCGCTGTCGATGTAGATTTGCTGGTTTAAAGCTTCAATGTCAATGGCTGGCATATTGCTCAGTTTTTATAAAAAAGCTCACAAAAATGAGAAAATTTTCCTCAATATTGTCGCTACAAAGAAGTAAAAAACCGGCTTTATGAAGCGTTTATTGCAGTTGTTGATTTTATTGTCAACCTTATTTGCCACATCGGCTGCGGCTCAGCGGGATACCGCAGCCTGGCTTGCCGCCCAAACCTATGCCGATGCGCTGAAAAACGGAGGCTTAGTTGTGCGTCTTACCAGCAACCATCGAAAAATGCAGGCGATGCGCGCATTGCTGGATACGGGCGCGCTCAATGATCAAAATCGGCTGCGCCTGCGAAACGAACTGGAATTGACCGAAGTGGAAACTCGCCGCCAAAATAGAGAGATCATGACGGCTTTCCGGCTAAAATACAATCTCTCCCAAGTGTACTTTACTTATGATACGGCCTCTGTGTACCTCGCCGCAGGCCGCCGCAACGGTTACTTTCTCAACGACAGTCTGTTGACAGACCCCTCCATTCAACTGCAAGAAGGGCCGTTCCTCTCCTTGCGGGTGGGATACGCCGATGCAGCCAACTATTCGGGCGCAGAAGGCCTCATTCTCGGCGACGCCGGGCTCAAAGACCTGCAAAACCGCTATTTCCCCACCTCCGCTGCCTTCAACAACTTCGTCTTTTTTTTTAACGACTGGGACCCCCGTACCGCCAGCCAACGGCGCTACCTCAAAGCCGTAAAAAAGCTCAGCATAAAGCTCAAAATAGCCATAAGTAAACTAAAAGACACCGATTAGCCGCTACCCCTGCGCCAGCGGCCAAAGTTGTAAAAACATGATGAGTACCCACAAGATGAGGTGTGCCGCCTCGGCCGTGCGCCGGGGCATATAGGTAAACAGCAAGCCCAACAACAACCCTACCGGCACAACTACTATGAGCCAGTGTACCGTCGAAATCTGGGGCGTGGTAAGCGCAGCCAGCCCTCCCGCCAGCATAATCCAGAAGAGCAGGTCTATTTTCTTCTGTACGTCAATAACCATCTTAAAACTATAGCGGGTATACCGGAAGAGGACAACCAACAACAGCGCCGCCAGCAGAATCAACGCTACAAAGTCTTCTATATCCGCCGGCCAGGCCACTGCATGCGGCCAGGAATAAGCTTTCAAAAACTGACCATAGATAAAATCGGGCCAGCGGTCGAACCAAAAATAGAAAAATCCCGCAAACAACAGCGGCAAAAAAGCGCCCGTAATCAGAATCAGTTGCTCCCGTATCTTTCGGGCCCGCAATATGCCCAAACCAACAAAAAAAGGCAGCAGCATCCACAGGTAATCAGCCTGAAAAAGCGCCGCCATGCCTACCCAGAAACCCGTATTAAAAATGTTATCTGCCGAACTTGAAGCCTTATACGTGGCCGTAATGTTGAACAAAGCCAGGATGAGGAATAAATTGGCAAAATGGTAAGGGGTGAGGTTCAGAAAGTCGGGTACTGCCGAGCCCGCCAACATCAAAAACACGCCCGGAAAAAGATTTACCTCCGGCGAAAGGCGGTTGCGAAAAGCGTATATATTCATCAGCCAGCCCTGTATGGCCAACAGTACAAGGGCCAACAGCGGCGGCAACCAGTCATGGGCCGTCAGCCAGGGCCACAAATACGCTGCCAGCATCCCATTGGGAGGCGAAGGGGCAGGGGCCAACTCAAATGCCGCGCCCACGTGCAGCAAGGCGCCGTAGAAAAGCAGAAAAAAGCTAAAGACAAGCTGGTTGGTTCTGAATACGTTTAACACGCCGGTTTGAGTTGTTTGACGAGGTTGCGACCAAGCGATGAACAAGGTCTGATTATCGCGGTAAAAATACTAATTTAACCGAGCTGAAAGCGAACATATTTAATGGTTTTCCCATCCTTCAGGTGCAATCGTTCATAATACGTCGGAATTTCCAGCTCTGCCATGGGCAGCGGCTTGCTGTAAATGTCGTCGTCGTGATACAACAACTGCGCCGCCGGGTAGTCGGCTAAGGTTTCCAGTGTAAAAGCGTACAGCTCCGGCGAGTCGGTTTTCAGATGCACCAGCCCCCCTGCCTTCAGCAACTGCCGGTAGCGATCGAGAAAAGGCGCCGAGGTCAGCCGTCGATTGGCTTTTGACTCCCGCAGAAACGGATCGGGAAAGGTGATCCATATTTCCGACACCTCCTCCGGGGCAAAAAACCAGGCGATGTTTTCAATGCGGGCGCGCAAAAAAGCCACATGGCGCATCGACTCGCGCAGGGCTATACCTGCACCCTGCCATATCCGGGCGCCTTTGATGTCGACGCCTATAAAATTGCGCTCCGGAAACTGCCGCGCCAGCGCCACCGTATACTCGCCCCGCCCGCAGGCCAGCTCTAACGTCAGCGGATGGGCATTGCCAAAGTGGCTGCTTTGCCAGCTTTCGCGGGGGTTGGTACGGCTTCCGTCGGGCCCTGTAAGCCAAGGCTGGGCGGGATCTTCCTGCTGGTAATAATTGGGAAACGTCCGCAGTTCGGCAAACTTCTGAAGCTTGTTCCTATTGCTCATTATTTTATAAAATTGGCAAAATGAGGGCAAAACGATGGCAAAAATAAAATGTTATTATGGTAACTTACCGTTGTTTTAACCTAAGTTTACCCGGAAGTTTTTCAAATCAAGCAATGCAACCCGCAAAACCGAGCTGATTATGCGCCAGTTTTTATCCATCATTGCGCTTTTATCCAGCCTCTGGGTAAGCGCCCAACAAATTACCGTCTCCGATGAGATCGCCCTGCGCAGCGACATCGGCTACGAAATCATTGGCAAATTAGGCGGCCACGTCCTCTTGTTCCGAAACCAATCTACCGCCTTTGAAGTAGAAGCCTACAACCGCAACATGCAGCTCAGTTGGACCAAAGAACTCGTCCTCGACCGACGCGCCCCCCGGCTGGTAGGCATCACCGCCGATGCCGACGACTTCAGCCTTGTATACCTCTTCCGCCAAAGCAATGAAACCATCCTTAAAGTACATAAATACGACCCCGCCGCTAACCTCATCGACTCCATTACCATCAAAAACCTCGGCTACCTGTTCTATTCCCCGCGCTTCGAAATCGTCTTCTCCGAAGACCGCACCAAAGCTTTAGCTTATTACATCGACCAACAAAATATCTTCCGATTCTACTCCTTCGACCTCGCCCAAATGGCCTTGCTTTGGGAAAAAAGCGTCGTCATTGACGATGCCTACGCCCCCTCCGACTTCCTGCGGGTACTCGTCGACAACAGCGGCCGCATGTACTACCTCCGCGATCGCAACAACTACCGCGCCAAAAACGGTACCCACTATTATGAGTTCGTCTCCTACGACGGCGCCGGCGAAGTAGTCCTCTATCGGATCAACATGGGCCCTCAACATACCTTCGACGTCACCTTTGCCATCGACAACCTCAACCAGCGCCTCATCGGCGCAGGCTTCTATGGCGCCCGCGATAACCTCCAGGCCGACGGCTACTTCTACCTCTCGGTGCCGCCCTTAGCGCCTACCGACCACCTCCAGGCCTTTATCCCCTTTCAGGAAGAATTCCTCACCGCCTTGCTGGGCAGGGAGTATAAGCCCCAGCGCGGCCTGCTCGACGTAGACGTTATGGATATGGTGCTGCGCCGCGACGGGGGCGTGCTGCTGGTAGCCGAACGCAATCACCAGCTCGAACGCCGGGGCCCCACTACCCGATTCGCCAATGACGCCCCCTTCCGACTGCTCATCGACTACTACTACGACGAGATACTCGCCGCTTCCATCAACCCCGATGGCGCGCTCCATTGGCAGGCCATACTGCACAAAAAGCAATTTAGCCAGGACGACGACGGCGTCTACTCCTCCTTCTTCCTCATGAAAACGCCAGGCCAGCTCCGCTTCCTCTTTAACGACGAAATCCGCTACGAAAACACCGTCAGCGAATACACCCTCAACGGCCTCGGCGACCGCGACCGCCACAGCCTCTTCAGCACCGAAAACTCGATCTGCGGCTCCGCTTCCGCGCGGCGGCCCAGGTATCGGCCAATGAAGTCATCATACCCAGCGAAAAACGCAGCCGCCTGCGGCTCATCCAGCTCAGCTATTAAAACATCCGTCTTCTTCACCAACTAATCTAAACTTATCATGCATTATCGCTCTGCCGTACAGCGGTTGTTCCCCGTCTATATGAGCGCCATAGCATTAGCGCTCGTCGGCCTCGCCGGCAAGCAAAGCTGCGCTCCCCAGCCCCCCGATGCCGCCGCCGCCGCCGATACCTTTGCCGCCAACCGACCCGCCTTCACTGCCCTGC
>CAYOTJ010000113.1:0-9269 GCA_964406855.1 uncultured Saprospiraceae bacterium | reverse complement strand
TTGCGGTTCGACGATAAGGTTATCGTTTTTTCCCTGCCGGAAGCCATTTGCAAATTGGAAGAACTCTTTCGCTATCCCCCTAAGCTGCCGGTTATGATCAACTATTGGCCTGTATTGCGTTTTCTGGGTATTTTGCTGGTACTTATAGGCGTGATGATGTGGACCGGGCTGCCGGTTTCGTGGAGTTTCGGTAGTTCCGACTGGAAGGCGCTGCTTTGGTCGGGCCTCATTTGTATGGGCGTAGGGGCGCCCTTGTGGTTTTTTATTGCCAGTGATAAGATGGCCATCCGGAAAAGGGAGGGTTACCTCATCGTAACTTTAGGGTGGCTTGTTCTTGCCATTTTTGGCACGCTGCCCTACCTGCTGAGCGGCTCTTTGACGACGATACCCGACGCTATTTTTGAAGTGGTTTCGGGCATTACCACTACGGGCGCGTCGGTGTACAGCGATATAGAAGCCCAGCCGGAAGGAATACTCTACTGGAGGAGCCTGTCGCAGTGGATTGGCGGCTTGGGCATTATTGTGTTTACAGTGGCTATTTTTCCGCTGCTGGGCATAGGCGGGGTAGAGTTGTTTGTAGCTGAATCGCCGGGGCCAACCAGCGATAAGCTGCACCCGCGCATCAGCGAAACGGCCAAGCGGCTTTGGTATATTTATGTGGGCCTTACGATTGGGTTGGTCGTATTGCTTCTGTTGGGGGGTATGACGCTGTACGAGAGCGTCAACCATGCCTTTACGGCTATGGCCACGGGAGGATTTTCAACCCGCAACGCCAGCGTTGCCGCTTACCCATCGCCTTATATTCAGTACACGCTGATCGTTTTTATGTTTCTGGCGGGCAACAACTTCACCATTACCTACTTTGCCCTCAAGCGGCGGTTTGGCAGGGTGTGGGCCAGCGATGAGTTCAGAGCCTATTTATTTCTGACGCTGGCTTTATCGCTGGTGGTTGCTATCAATATAAAGATGAGCGGCTATGAAAGCTGGGAGCAGGCGTTCCGCGACGCTACTTTTCAGGTGGTATCGGTGATGACCACTACGGGGTTTATTACAGCCGATTATACTCAGTGGGGCGAAGGTGTAACGCTGTTGTTTTTTATCCTGCTTTTTGTAGGCGCCTGTGCGGGCTCTACGGCAGGCGGCATCAAAATTATCCGGCATTTGGTTTTTTTTAAAAATTCTTACCTCGAGTTCAAGCGCATACTGCACCCGAGGGCGGTGGTGCCCCTGAAGCTCAACGGGCATAATGTAAGCGGGAGGATCATTACCCACATCATCATTTTTCTGCTGGTATACCTGCTCACCTTTCTGGGAGGGTCGCTGGTGCTGGCCTTTATGGGCATCGATTTTCTCACGGCTATTGGGGCTACCGCCACCTGCTTAGGCAATATAGGGCCGGGCATAGGCGAGGTAGGCCCGGTAGATAATTTCTCGTGGCTAAGCGGCGGGGCCAAGTTGGTGTTGAGCTTTATCATGCTGTTGGGCAGGCTTGAACTCTTTACCATTCTGGTGTTGTTTACGCCCTTTTTCTGGAAGACCAACTAAGGCTTTTACAGGGCGGCTATCCCTCTTCATCGGCTAGTATATCGCGCAGTTGATCGGCTAAGCCGGGCGCATGCAGCACGATGGCGTCGCCGTCGAGGCTGATGAGGCCATTGCGCAGGTGGGTGCGGGTGAAGTGTACAAACAGCCCGGCGTCGGCCAATTTGTAGTTGTAAAACTGGCGCACGGCGCTTTTGTCTACCCGAAACTCGTCGTCTAATTCGAGGCCCTGATCGTGGAGGTAGTTTTGTACGGTAGGTTCGCCTCCGTAGAAGGCTTCTTCAAATGCTTTAACGCTGACGGTACTGGCGGGCCTGGTGACGGCGAAGTTGAGGGCGCGCTCTTCAAAAACCTCCGCAGGGAGGGTTTCGCCGCTGTCTTCATCTACCGGAGCGGGTAGCGCCTGCACTACCTGGAGAAAAGTCTGGGTCATTTCACGGCTGCTGGCGGGGCGTTCCAGTCCGATCCAGTGCACGAAATAGTCGGAAATTTCCTTTTGGCTGCGGGCGTGCTTGAGCACTTCCACGCAGCGGCCGCCGCCTTGCTCGTAACGGTCGAGCCGGATGCGGCAGGCCAGCGCCAGGCGGTCGACGTTGAGGTAAGTTACATCGCCCAATTCATAAGAACTACCCGCGGCGTCGTGCCGAAAAACCAGTCCCTCGGTATTGCGCACCAAAAAGATACCCAACCAGGGCAGATCTTCGGCGGTTTGGTAGTGCGCATAAACCAGATAGCCGCCCTTGGCGCCCGCAACCCCCTGAAGGCTCAACTGCAAGGCCTGCATGGTTTCGCGGGAGAATGTGGTAAAAGCCGCGCGCGAAAAACCCTCGTCGGCGAAGTGCTGCAAATAGCCCGGAAAAAGCGCATCCTCAGGTGAGGACAAATACCCCTGGAGTACGTCGCTTTTTTGCTCAAAAACCTGGTTGAGGCGGGCGCATAGCCCGGCAGAATGCTCGCCGGCAGCGGCGGGCTGCCGGCTTAAAAACAAGCGGGCGTCGGCCGACTCGGACTCTTTTTCTATCTCATGAACAATAAGCGAGTGTACCTGCATGTTGAAGCGGAGGTTTTGTGGGTTAAAAAAAGCAGTTTGAGCTCCTGTTGGGTCAACTGTCATTTTCTCGCCAAAGCTGGTGGGTTTTCTTGTGATGGCAAAGGAAAAATCGCAACTTTGCGCTGCCAATGCACGCTTTTTTACTAAAAAAGCATTTATGTAGTTCAGCAAGCTAAAATTCATGAATTTTGGCTTGCTGAACTACAGCAGCAAAAGTTTGGTTTTTCAAGCAATGGAAAGCCAAACTTTTTAGCAAACATGCCGTTTTCTATATATTTTAGCAGCTCAAATACGACTTCTAACCTCATGAGCGATTTTTCAGCGATTTCAAACGCCCATCCGGCGTATATCGAACAGCTTTACGAGCAATATCAGCGGGATCCCGAGCAGACGGAGCCGAGCTGGCGGTCATTTTTTCAGGGCTTTGATTTTGCCCTCAGCAGCAATGGCCATGCCGGCAGTGGCAGCAGTGCCGGCGTTCCGGCCGATTCCGAACAGATGATTAAAGAGTTGCGGGTACTGGCGCTCATCAAGGCTTTCCGGGATCGGGGGCATTTGCTTTCTCACACCAACCCCCTCAAGCCGCGCCGCGACCGGCGGCCGATGCTCGACCTGGAGAACTTCAGCCTTAGTGAAGCCGACCTCGATCGGTTGTTTTTTGCAGGGCATGAAATCGGGCTGCAGAACGCCACCCTGCGCCAGATCATCAGCCGGATGAAAGAGGTTTATGCCGGTGAAATTGGTTTTGAATACCACCACATCGCCGATCGGGAAAAGCGTCGCTGGCTGCGCACCCGCATCGAGGCCATTCAGCCCGACAAACAGTTTGGCATCAGCATGGAGAAAAAGCGCCGCATCTTGGAGAAGCTCAACGGGGCTACCATGTTCGAGCGCTTCCTGCACACCAAGTACTTAGCGCAAAAGCGCTTTTCACTGGAAGGCGGCGAAAACACCATCGTCGCCCTCGACGCCATCATCAATGAAGCCACCCGAGCCAAAACAGAGGAAATCATCATCGGGATGGCGCACCGGGGCCGCCTCAACGTATTAGCCAACATCATGGGCAAAACCTACGCCCAGATCTTCAACGAATTTGAAGGCATGGCTGTACCTGATATGAGCTTTGGCGACGGCGATGTAAAATACCACCTCGGCTTTTCGAGTCAGGTAGAAACCGCCGATGGCAAGCTGGCGCATCTCAAGCTCGTGCCCAATCCGTCTCACCTTGAGGCCGTAGACCCCGTTGTAGAGGGGTTTGCCCGCGCCAAGGCCGACATCCTATATGAAAGCGACTACGACCGCATCCTGCCCATTCTCATCCACGGCGACGCCGCCGTAGCCGGGCAGGGTATCGTATTTGAAACCATCCAGATGAGCCAACTGGAAGGTTATAAAACGGGCGGCACCATCCACCTTGTCATCAACAACCAGGTGGGCTTCACCACCGACTTCGACGACGCCCGCTCTTCCACGTATTGTACCGGGGTAGCCGCCGTAGTGCAGGCGCCGGTATTCCACGTTAATGGGGATAACCCGGAGGCAGTGGTCTTTGCCTGCGAAATGGCCATCCAGTACCGCCAGGAGTTCAATACCGATGTCTTCATCGACATCGTTTGCTACCGCCGCCACGGCCATAACGAAGGCGATGACCCGCAGTTTACCCAGCCGGAGATGTACGCCCTCATCAATGCGCATGCCGACCCGCGGGAGGTGTATACCAAACGCCTCGTTGAACGAGGCGATATGGAAAAGGCCTTGGCCGACGAGTTGGAGCAAACCTTCTGGAACCACCTTCAGGCGCGCCTTGATGAAATACGCGAAAAACCGCTGCCTTACACTTATCAGGAGCCGGAGCAGGCCTGGCGCCAGCTCAAAAAGACCAACAACCCCAAAGACTTTGAAACCTCGCCTCCAACGGGCGTAGCCCTCGATCGCCTCAAGCACATCATCGATAAGCTACAGAACCTGCCCGACGACTTCAAGCCCCTGTCAAAGGTAAACCGCCTGCTCAAGGGCAAAGAAAAGCAGATCGAACAAAACCAGTACGACTGGGCTATGGGCGAGCTGCTGGCCTACGGCTCCATCCTGATGGAAGGTAAAGACGTACGCCTCAGCGGTCAGGATGTGCGCCGGGGCACCTTCAGCCACCGTCATGCTGTGCTGCGCGACAGCGAAGACTACCACGCCTACAATCGCCTCAGCCGGCTGAGCCCGGATCAGGGTCAATTCCGCATTTACAACTCGCTGCTGTCGGAATTTGCCGTGCTGGGCTTTGAGTATGGCTACAGCTTAGCCAACCCCGATACGCTGGTAATCTGGGAAGCCCAGTTTGGCGACTTTTCCAATGGCGCTCAAACAATGATGGACCAGTTCATCTCATCCAGCGAAAGCAAGTGGCAGCGTATGAGCGGCTTGGTGATGTTGCTCCCTCACGGCTACGAAGGCCAGGGCCCCGAACACTCCAGCGCCCGCCTGGAGCGCTACCTACAGCTCTGCGCCGAGTTTAATATGACCGTGGCCAACTGCACTACGCCGGCCAACCTGTTCCACCTCATGCGCCGCCAGTTGGCCCGCCCCTTCCGCAAGCCGCTGGTGGTGATGTCGCCCAAATCGCTGTTGCGCCATCCCGAGTGTGTGAGCCCCATCGAAGATTTTGTAGCGGGCACGGCCTTCCAGGAGGTCATTGACGATGCGGCCGTTGGCGCTCGCGGGGGCAAGAAAGTCCGCCGGGTAGTGCTCTGCACGGGCAAAGTATACTACGACCTCGTCCAGCGCAAACGCGAGGGCCAACACGACGACGTAGCCGTAGTGCGCGTAGAGCAACTGTATCCGCTGCCTGCCAAGCAGCTTCAGGCCATCTTCAGGAAATACAGCGAAGCGGAGGTGTATTGGGTACAGGAAGAACCCGCCAATATGGGCGCCTGGTACTATATGCAGGCCATGTTCCTCAGCGAAGAGCACGGCCTGAAGGTCAACCTCAGGCCCATCGCCCGCA
Organism: uncultured Saprospiraceae bacterium; assembly: GCA_964406855.1. Lineage (GTDB taxonomy): Bacteria > Bacteroidota > Bacteroidia > Chitinophagales > Saprospiraceae > JAUMBM01. The sequence continues at coordinate 3,681 of CAYOTJ010000113.1, read as the reverse complement.
AGGCCAGCGCCTCTCCGGCTACGGGTTTCAAAAAAGTGCACGACCAGCAGCAGGAGGCCATTGTGGCGGCTGCCTTTGCCGGCTAAGCATCTTTTACAGGGTACAAATTGGCGGGGCCTTCCTGAATCAATCAGGGAGGCCCCGCTTTCGTTATGCAAATTTTTTATTGCACTGTTCAGCTTTTTTATACCTTCGCCTTGTTATGGTGCTATATAACATTACCATCAAAATCGACCACACGGCTCACGAAGAGTGGAAGCAGTGGATGCTCAACAGGCACATTCCCGATGTGATGGCCACAGGTATGTTTGCCGAATACAAGCTCTGCCGCCTGCTGGGCGATGAAGAAGAAGACGGCATTACTTACGCTGTGCAATACTTAGCCCATAGCAGGGCTTCCTTCAATATTTATCAGGAGCGCTTTGCCGCAGCCCTTCAAGCCGAGCACGCCCACCATTTCAGCGGCAAATACGTGGCCTTTCGCACCCTGCTCGATATCGTCGATCAGGGCAATGAATAAGACGAAGAGCGCCTGCTCGTTCTCGATGCGCCGTCGGTGGGTTGCTTCCAGGTAAGCGCTACCATCACCAGCAACAACAGCCATACAAAAGCCAGCCCCAGGCGCAAGCCCTGCCAGTCGCCAATCCAGCCGATCACTGGCGGCCCCAGCAGAAAGCCGGCATAGCCAATGCTTGTCACGGCGCTGATGCCTACGCCCGGCGGTACGCCCGGCGTCTTTCCGGCAGTGCTGTAAGCAATGGGTACAATGCTCGACAGCCCCAGGCCTACCCCAAAAAAGCCGGCTACGCCGGTGGCTACCGTAGGCCAGGCCAACGCCAGCCCTAAGCCGGCTAAGGCCGTGATGCTGCCGGCGCGCAACAGGCGCTCATCGCCCAGCAGCAGCCGGAGCCGGTCGCCCATAAAGCGCCCCACCGTCATAGCTCCCGTAAAAGCCGCCAGTCCTATGGGCGCCCAATAGCGGCCGGCCTGAGCCACTTTTTCGAGGTAGTTGGCCGTCCAGTCGGCCATGGCGCCTTCGGCCAGCATACAGCAAAAGGCGATCAGGCCTAAAGCCACCAACTGGGGCGTATAGCGGCGCCGGGCGCCCGAAGCTTCCGCCGGATCGGCCGGCCCGGAAGCCGCCACATCATCGCGCTCCAGATGCCGGGAAGCCCATGCGGCTACCGGCGCCAGAAAAGCGGCCATCAGCAGCAGATGCTGGGTCATAGGCCATTCCAATCGGTTGAACAAGGCGCCGCTGCCCGCCCCCAGCATCATACCTGCGCTAAACCAGGCGTGAAAGGAAGTCATGATGGGCTTGCCCAATCGGCGCTCTACCACTACCGCCTGGGCATTCATCGACACGTCTAAAGCGCCTACCGTCAGGCCCAGCGCAAAAAACAGGGCCAACAGCGCCCCATAAGCGGGCATCCACGGGATCGCCGGCGTAATACAGCAAATCAGGAAGGCCGTCAGCGTCGTCAGTCGGCGGCTGCCGGCCCTCACAATGGCCCAGCCCGTAAGGGGCATCGACAACAGCGCCCCTAAGGATATGGCCAGCAGAGCGCTGCCCAATTGGCCGTGGTTGAGCCCAAACTGCTCCTGCAATCGGGGCAGCCTCGATACCCAGTTGGCGTACATAAAGCCATTGAGGCTAAAAACAAGGGTTACAGCCAGGCGGCTGTAACGCGGGTTGAATTCTATTGCATTCATCATGCTGCAAAATTGGGGGCAGCCCGGCCGGGCAGGCTACCTTTATCTTATCCTATGCGGGTGCTATATTGACAAAGGCGCTAAAAGATCGACAACCCCGACTTGGAAGTCAGCAGTTCCAGGGCGTGCATGCCCAGCACCGAATTGCCCTTTTTATTGAGCCTCGGGCTCCATACCGCTACGCTGTAATGCTGCGGGTGTACAGCCACAATACCGCCGCCTACGCCGCTTTTTCCGGGCAAGCCCACCCGAAACGAAAACTCGCCGGCCTCATCGTAGAAGCCGCAGGTTTGCATCAGGGCGTTCAGGCGCTTGGTCTGGCTGCGCGTGAGTATGGGCGGCAGGTTGGGGGCCTGGCCGTGGTTGGCAAAAAACAAAAAAGACCGCGCCAACTCATCGCACGACAACTCCAGCGCGCAAAGGTGAAAGTATAAGTCCAGCACTTCGTCGACCTCGTTGTGCAGATTGCCGAACGATTTGAGGAAGTTGGCCAAAGCGGCATTCCGAAAGCCCGTTTCCCGCTCTGAGGCCGCCACCAGCGGGTTGTAGTCTAAGTCGGGGCAGCCCGACATGCGGCGCGCCCATGCGCGCATTTCACTTTTGGGGTTCCTGAGCCGCGAGATCAGCACATCGCATACCACTATTGCGCCGGCATTGATGAAGGGGTTGCGCGGAATGCCATTTTCATATTCGAGCTGCACCAGCGAGTTGAAGCGCGCGCCCGCAGGCTCTACGCCCACCCGCTTCCACAGCGCCTCGCCCTCCAGTGCAAAGGCTGCCGCTACTCCGAAAACCTTGGAAATACTCTGTATCGAAAAGCGCTCGGCATGGTCGCCAAAAGCATAATGCCGCCCATCGAGAAAAACCAAGCTGATGCCAAACTTATTGGGGTCTACCCGTGCCAGCTCGGGAATGTAATCGGCGGCCCGCCCCTCTAAGCGGTAGGGCTCAAGCTCATCGTTGATCTCGCGCAGTATCTGCTGGTAATTCATGGCGCCTAATGCCTCCGTTGATTGGAAAACTCCGCAAAGATAGCGGCTTTTTCTACCTTTGCCCCCATGATCTGGAGCTATATCCTCGCCTTAGCCGGCTCGTTTGTAGCGGGCTGCATCAATACTTTAGCCGGCAACGGTTCGGTTATTACCCTCACCATCCTCACCGAAGTACTGGGGCTGCCGCCCACGCTGGCCAACGGCACCAACCGGGTGGGCATCTTCACCCAATCGGCCGCCAGCAGTTGGAGCTTTTACCGCAACGGTCGCCTCAACTTCAGCCAGTCGGGCGTCTATCTCGTATGCGCCTGCATAGGCGCCGTAGCCGGCGTGCTGGTAGCCACCCGCGTGAGCAACGACCAGTTTCAGACCGTTTTTAAGTACCTCATGCTGCTCATGCTCTTCGTTATCCTCGTCGATCCGTCGCGCTGGCTGCGCCCCACCGAGGCCGCTTCCCGCCCCCGATTGGCCATCGTCATCCCCGTCTTTCTGGCCTTAGGCTTCTACGGGGGCTTCATCCAGATGGGCATGGGCATCTTCTTCTTAGCCGCTACCGTGCTGGGCGCCCGCTTCGGTCTCATCGACGCCAATGCCATGAAGGGCTTCATCATCGCCGTCTTTACCTTCATTGCACTCATCATCTTCCACTGGAACGGCCTCATCGACTGGAAGTACGGCGCCCTCATGGCCGTCGGCCAAACGTTCGGGGGCTATATTACCGCTCAATACGCTTCGCGCTACCCCCAGGCCGGCCTCTGGGCCTACCGCATCTTGGTGGCCGTTATCCTTCTCGCCGTCTTCACCCTCTTCGATCTGCATCACTGGCTGGCCGGCTTATTGGGTTAACGGATTTTTTTTGGGGCCCCGCCGCATACCATCCGCCTCCGCGTAGCTACTTGCGCGGCGCCGGGTGTTCCGCTCTTATGCGCTCGTTTACCCCGTGGAATATACGCTTCGCTATTCCACGGGGTAAATC
>CAYOTJ010000112.1:5403-9290 GCA_964406855.1 uncultured Saprospiraceae bacterium | reverse complement strand
CACAGGCGGGTCCGCCACTACGGCCGTCACCTGCCACACCCCCACAAAAGGGCCGCCCGGCGCCGTTATCTGCTGCCCCAGCGCCGCCGTTGCGCCTCCAAACAACCGCTCCGCCGCCCGGCGCGTGAGCACCAGCGAAAAGGGCGCCGCTAAGCACGAGGCCGCATCGCCCGCCAAAAAGCGTTGTGGGAAGAGCCGTAAAAACCCCGGATCGGTCATCCACACCCCCGACAGGGCCACCGGCCGCCGCTCGCGCATAAACTCCACCCTACCCTCGCCCCGGTTATACAGGCGTGCAAAGTCGACGACCTCGCCGGGCAGGTCGTTCTTCAGCGCCGGCCCCAGCGCCGAGTGGGTATTGGCATCCTGGGTCACCGCCGCGCCCGCATCGTTTACCGTCTCATTAAACGCCCGCCATATCTGCCCGGCATGAGGGCTCTGCCGGTCGTAGCTCCACTCAAAGCGCACAAACTGGGCAATGAGCAAAAACGACGCTATTCCCACGCTCAACCCCGCCAGGTTCAGCCCGCTCACCAACCGGTTGCCCGCCATCTGGCGCAGCGCTATTTTGCAGTAATTGATCAGCATAAGCTTATGGTTTTGGTTGTGTTTTTATTTTTTGGGCGTGCCCCCGGCCCCCAAAACGCCCACTGCGCCTCCGGCAAAACGGGTTGGTTCGGGGGCCGGGGTCGGGTGTTTCGCTATTATGCGCTCGTGCCTCACGCATACCGCTTCACCCCCTCACGCGGGCCGCCTACTCCGCTCTCAGCGCTTTCACAGGGTCGGCCAAGGCCGCTTTCACGCCCTGTATGCTCACCGTGCCAAAGGCAATGAGCAGCGCAGCCCCGCCCGCCAGCGCAAACATCCACCAGCGCAGTTGTATGCGGTAGGCAAAGTCGGCCAGCCAGCTTTCCATCAGGTACCAGGCTAAGGGGGTTGCCAGTACCAGCGCCGCCAGCACCAACACCATAAAATCGCGGGCCAACAGCCCGGCAATTTGTATGGCATGGGCGCCCAGCACCCGCCGGATGCCGATCTCTTTGGTGCGTCGCTCAGCTACAAAAGCGGCCAGCCCAAACAAGCCTAAACACGATATAAAAATCGACAACAAGGAAAAGACCAACACCACCCGCGCCGTACGGGCCTCGCGGGCGTACAACGAGGCCATGTGCTCGTCGAGAAACATATACTCAAAAGCCGAGCCCGGTATGCTGCTCTTGAATGCCTGCTCCATGCGGCTGAGGGTAGCCGGCAGATCGCGGGTGTCGGTTTTCACCAGCAGCAGGCGCAGCGACTCGGAGAGGTAGTTGTGAAAAGCGTAAGCCCCTACGGGCATGTGCAAAGATTCGGCATGAAAGTCTTCCATCACGCCGGCTACGATGGCCGGGTAACGCAGGTCGCATTCCACCCGTTTGCCAACGGCTTCTTCCGGCGTAAAGCCCAAATAGTCGATGGCCGTTTTGTTGAGCAACACATGCACCGTTGTATCGCCGGGCGCTTTTTGCGGCAGGGTGCGCCCTGCCAGCAGGCGTATGCCCAGCACTTCGTCTATACCCGGCATAGCCCGGTTGGTTTGCAGGGGCTGCCCCTGCTGGTCGTTGGCCGAGCGACGTATGCTGCGTCCGCTGGGTCGGCCTCCGGGGTGGGTTTGGGCGGCGCATACGGCCTTCACTTCACTGAGGCTGCGCAGCTTTTCGGCCAGCGCGCTCACCTGGGCCGCCTCATCGGCGCCCGTAATGGTGATGCCCACTACCTGCTCGGGCTCAAAGCCTAATTTTTTCTGCTGTATGAAGCGCATCTGCCCTTGCAGCACCAGCGTGCCCACAATGAGCGCAATGGATGCGGCAAACTGGGTTGTCACTAAGGCCCGGCGCACCCAGCCCGCGCCCGAGCTTGTCCGAAAGGAAGTGAGCAGCAAATCTTTAGGCCGAAACGACGACAGATAAAGCGCCGGATAAGCGCCTGCCGCTAAGGCCGCTATCAGCCCTATACCCGCCAAAGCTACAGCATTGGCCGGCGTATACAGCAATGCAAAAGACAACTGCCGGTCGGCCAGCGCATTAAACCAGGGGATGGCGGCCGTAGTGAGCCCTACCGCCAACACCATAGCCGCGCCTACCAGCACAAAAGCCTCTACATAAAAGCGGCGCACCAACATGCCCCGCGAGGCGCCCACGGTCTTGTTCACCCCCACCTCACGGAAGCGAAGCTGCGCCCGAGCCGTTGCCAAGTTCATAAAATTAAAGCAGGCAATGAGCAAAATAGCTAAAGCCAAGAGGCTCATGATCCACACTTGGCGGGCGTCGCCTACGCGGCTGCTTCGGTTGTTTTCTAAGTGGCTGGAGTTGAAGTGTACCTCCGATAAAGGTTGTAAGCTCAGGGAAAACCACTGCCCGTCCTTGGGCACATTTTTGTCGAGCTCGGCAGCCAACTGCCGCTCTACATCGGCTGCCTTGGCCGCCCCATTGAGCAATAGCCAGGTCTCAAAGCTGGCATTGCTCCAGGTAAGGTTCTGGCTGGCCCACGTCATGGTCACAAACGAAGCCAAGGCATTGGCGTCGAGGGTAGAGTTGGCGGGAAAATCCTCGTATATGGCTTTCACCGTCAGCGGCGGCATCTGATCTACCTTCAGGGTTTCTCCCAGCGGCCGGTCGGAGCCAAAATAGCGCACTGCCGCCGTTCGGCTCAGGGCTATGGCGCCGGGCTCCGACAGCGCGGCTTTCAGGTCGCCGGCCAGCACCGTCACATCAAAAATATCGGCCAGCCCGGGGTCGGCCCATACCAATTTCTCTTCTGCCAACTGCTGCGTTCCGGCCTGTATCATGGCCGATTCTCCAAACTCGTGGGGCAAAAGGCGGGCGCTGTTCTCTACGGCGGCAATATTCGCCTCGGCGGCCGGCCCCACGGCATTGGGCGCGTTAGCCAGCAGGCGGGGGTCGCTCTCATCCCAGTACGAGTGGGTCAGCACCCGGTATATATGGTCTTTGCGGCTGTGCATGCTATCAAACGATCGCTCGTGCCGCACATCGAGGTACAACAGCAGGGAGACTGTAAGCCCCAGCGACAGGCCCACTAAGTTGAGCAGGGTGTACATCGCATTTTTGGTCAGGCTGCGGTACGCCATTCTGAAGTGATAGCTCCACATATACAGTTCGATTGAGATTTTTGAAAACCTGCGGCCTCAACGGCCGCAGGAAGATAGTATGCAATAGTGTATAAAGCCTTGTCACTAATCATTGCGAATGTTTTTGATCGGGCTTGCCAAAGCGGCGCGAACACTTTGCACGCCTACCGTCAGAAAAGCCACCAGCATAGCCAGGCTGCCGGCCAGCATAAATGTCCATACGCCGATATCGACGCGGTAAGCAAAGTTGGCGAGCCAGCGGATACCCAGGTAATAAGCCAACGGGCTGGCCAACGCCACGGCTACCAACACCAATCGCATAAAATCTTTGGCCAGTAACCCCGTGATACCCGCCACCGAAGCGCCCAGCACTTTGCGGATGCCAATTTCCCGCGCACGCTGCTCAGCCATAAAGGATATAAGCCCCAATAACCCTATGCAGGAAATGAAGATGGCCACTAAGGTAGCCCAGCGCAACAAACTGGCCGTTTTCTGTTCGCGGCCGTACATGCGGGCAATGGCGTCGTCCATAAAAGTATAGCTAAAGGGATTTTCCGGATAAACCGAGGCCCATGTCTGAGCCATAGCATCCAGCGTTGCTTGTACTTCGTTCAGGTTTTTGCCTTTGGCGGCCAGCTTGACGCTTATGTTTTTGGCCATATTCAATATAGGAGCAATAACTACCGAAGATATGGGCAGGTGTAGCGACTGCTCGTGAAAATCGGCCACAACCCCCACTATGGGATAATCCTGGCCATTGAAA
>CAYOTJ010000112.1:0-5393 GCA_964406855.1 uncultured Saprospiraceae bacterium | reverse complement strand
CATTGAAATTGAGCAACTGCCCGATGGCATCCTGCGGCTGAGAAAATCCCAGCACATGGGCAAAATGCTGGTTAATCACCAGCTCGCTCAGCGTATCGGCAGCGCGATAATTTCGGCCGGCTACTATTTCAAGTTCATAAAGCGGAATAAAATTTTCATCGCCCACTTTTACCGACACATCGTACTCGCGGCCTCCGGAAGCGCCATCCCGTTTTATTTTAGTGAGCATATAGCCTTCCCCGGCGGGCGGAAACCACTCCATCGCTACGCGCTCTACCCCGGCCAATCGGCTCATCTTTTCGGCCAGCACATGGCTCCGATCGTCGTTAAGCGTACCTACCAGAGCTATGGCATCCGACGACAACCCCAGGTCTTTAGCCCTCACGAAGTCCATCTGCCGCTGCACAATGAGGGCTGCATTTATGAGCACCAATGAAAAGGTAAACTGGAAAACGATAAGTCCTTTGCGCAGTCGTCCGCGCTGGTCGCCATAAAGGGTACTTTGCCGCCGAATGGCCAGCGCAGGCCGGTATCCCGATAAAAGCCAGGCCGGATACAGCCCTGAAAGCAGGGTAACTACCAGCAACATACCCCCCAAAAACAAAGGCGTATGGCCCTGCTGCGGCGCCCATTTTATACCTTCGGGCAAAAAATCGGCGAAGGCCCTTAGCAAGTAGGGCGTTAGCAAAACCGCCGCTGCCAGCGACAATGCGGTTAGTATGCCCGTTTCGCCCAACGATCGCGCCAACAACGCCCATCTGTCGCCGCCCAACAGCTTGCGGATGCCGATCTCAGAAGCGCGACGCACCGACTGAGCGGTGGTCAGGTTCACAAAATTGATAGCAGCCAGCAGCAAAATAAGCCCGGCAATCCCCATCAGCGCATACAATGTAGGCAGGTGAGCCTGCCGGGAAAAATTGTCCCGGTAGCCGGCATTAAAGTGCAAATCCCGCAGGGGCTGCAATCTGGGAATAAATATAAAATCGCCCGTGCCGTGCTCAGGGCCAAAGTGCCTCTTTGAAAAGTCGTCAAATTGAGCATTCAACTGAGCCGGATCGGCGTCTGTGCGCAACTTGACGAACAACTGAGATGCCGACCAAATGTCATTCCACTCATCCAGATTGATAAAATTCTTCATCGAACCCGACCTGATGGTGCTCAGTGATATAAAGTCGGTAAAGGTAAAATCGGTGTTCTGCGTCCAGTCTCTTACAATACCCGAAACGGTAACCGCAACGTCTTTATCGTACATAAGTTGGCGCCCCAGCCAGCGCTCAGGAACATCGCCGCCAAAATACAACCGGGCTTTAGCTTCCGTGAGTACCACCTTATGGGGCTCTTCGAGGGCTAAAACCGGGTCGCCGGCCAACCATTCATACTTAAAGATGTCAAAATAGGCCGGCGAAGTTACGATAACGGCAGCCCGGTCGACACCGGGTTTGGCGCGTTCAAAGCGACGCACGCCCTCGGGGCTGTCGGCAATCGTCACCGACATTTCCACGTTGTGAAAGGGGGCTATGCGCTCAAGGCCCGACACTTCCTCGCCCAAAGCAGCCGCTACCGCTCTGGGGCCAAAACCCACGGGACGGAAGTCATCATCAGGACGCATTTTTTCTAAGCCTACTACGCGGTAAATGCGATCGAGATCAGGATGAAAAGTATCAAAGCTGAATTCAAAATCCACCACTGCGTAGATGGCCAGGCAAGCTGTTATGCCCAGCGTAAGCCCCAGCACATTGATGGCGGCGCTTACCTTATGCCGGGCCAGGTGGCGAAAAGCAGTCTTGAAGAAGTTCCTGAACATAATCTGTCTATTTTGCCGGTTACGGGTTATTCTTACAACGCCAAATCATTCGCTGCGCAGCCTATCTGCGGGGTTCGCCCATGCCGCCCGCAGGCTGTGGGCGCTTACCGTCAGCAGGGCGATGAGCAAGGCCGCCAGCCCGGCTGCTGCAAACATCCACCACGCCATATCGATGCGGTAAGCAAATGTATTCAACCAGCGGCGGGCGAGGAAGTAGGCGGCGGGCGTAGCCAACACGCCCGCAATGGCCACTAACTTCAGGAAATCCCGCGCCAGCAAAACCGCAATGCCCCAGGCCGAAGCGCCCAACACCTTGCGGATACCAATTTCCTTGGCCCTGCGCTCGGCGGTAAACAATGCCAGCCCGAACAGCCCCAGACAAGCGACAAATATGGCCAAAGCAGCAAAGGCGCCCAGCGCTATACCCGTGCGCTGTTCGGCGCGGTAGGCCTGCTCAAAGCGCTCATCGAGGAAGGAGTAAATAAAAGGTTCGCCTCCTGTAAGCTGGTCCCAACCGGCGCGCAATGACGCCAGCAGCGCAGGCAGGTCGGCCGCTTCGGTACGGGCAATGAGGTTGCCGCCGCTCGTGCGTTTTACCATCACCAAAGGGGCTATGGCCTGGTGCATGGAGCGGAAGTGAAAATCCTTAACCACCCCTACTATCTGGTAGTGCTCGCGGGCGCCCGACTTGTTGAGGTAAACCACGGTTTGACCCAAGGGCGCATCCCCGAACCCCAGGGCCTTAGCGGCCGTCTCGTTGATGAGCATCGACATGGAATCGGTATGCAGGTCGGCCGTGAAGTTGCGGCCCGCTGTCAGCTCCATACCCAAGGTGGGCAGGTAGTGCTCGTCTATGTCGTATCGGACGGTCTTTACGGTAGCGTCGGGCCGGTCGTAGGCTGCTATAAAGAAGTTGTTGTCAAAGGTTTCGCCTATGGGCAGATAACCCGACAGGCTGGCGCGCTTCACGCGGGGGTCTTGTTCAACCTGTTGCCAGAAGACCCCCACTTTATCGCCCAGCGCGCCTACATTGGGCAACACCAACACTTGCTCCTTGTCGTAGCCTAAGTCTTTGTTCCGGATGAAGTTGAGCTGCTGATACGCCACCAAAGCGCCAATCATGAGCAGTACCGACAGGCTGAACTGAAAAACGACCAGCCCGCTGCGCAGCAGACCGCGGCTTTCAGTCGGGTAGGCGCCGTCTTTAAGTGCGGCTAAGGGACGAAACGACGACATAAAAAAAGCAGGATAGGCGCCTGCAATCAGCGTGGCGGCCAGCCCTACGCCCAACCAGCCGGCTACCAACTGCGGATGTTCAATGAGATTGACAGACAACTCAACGCCCAGCAACTGGTTGAAGGCGGGCAATGCCGCCGATACCATCGCGCCCGACAGCAGCAGCGCCATGCCCGACACCAAGGCCGATTCGGCCATAAACTGCCGCACCAAAGCGCTGCGGGCTGACCCCAGGGCTTTGCGCACGCCTACTTCCCGCGTTCGGTGGGCGGCGGCGGCCGTGGAGAGGTTCATAAAATTGATGCAGGCTATGAGCAAAATGAATACGGCGATGACCATACAGCTATACACGTATTGTCGATTGCCGCCCACCGACAAGGCCGGCGGAAACGCTGTGCTGAGGTGAATGTCGGTTATGGGCTGGAGCAAGAGGTTGAGGTCGTTGCCCTGCTGCTGAAACTCAGCCAATGACACCCCCATTGCATCTTTCATGTGGGGGCCTATGTATTGCTCGATGACGGCGGGCAACTTGGCTTCCAACTGCCGGTAGTCGTATCCCTTAGCCAAGGTGAGAAAGGTAAAAAAGTTCGACTCCATCCAGGAGGCAGAGCGCGCTTCCGGCAGCCCTGCCATTGCGAAGAAGAGGTCAATCCGGAAGTGCGTATTGCCCGGCATATCTTCCGCTACCCCCGCGATGGTACAAGGCTCCTGCCAGCCCTCGATGGCTAAGGTCTTGCCTATGGGGTTAGCGCTGCCAAAGTACTTGCGGGCCAAACGCTGCGTAATAACGGCCGTGTTGGGTTCCGTCAGCACTTCCCCGGCTTTACCCTCCAGCAGCGGCAGCGTGAAGAAGTCAAAAAAGTTGGCGTCTGCATAAGCTGCATGATCGCCCCGAAACACCTGGCCTCCTACGGTTACTTTGGGCATACCCGCATCGCGCAGGCGGGTTGCGTCTTCTACTTCGGGGTAGTTTTCTTTCAGGGTTTGGGCTACCGGCGGCATCACGGTAGTTTCGCGCATGGCCTGGCCTTGTATCAAGCCCTGAAACACCACCCGCACCATACGGTCTGCCCGCTCGTGGAAGCGGTCGTAGCTCCACTCGTTTTGCACGTACAACAGCAGCAGCGAGCAGGCCGCAATGCCTACTGCCAGCCCGCCGATGTTGATGGCGGAAAAAGCCTTGTGCTTCCAAAGTCGGCGCAGCGCCGCGAGCAGGTAATTATGCAACATAGCCAAACGATGTGCTTCTGATTAGCAAATGGATTCAGGCATCGGTGCGGATGCTCTTTACGGGGTCGGCTAAAGCCGCCCGCGCACTTTGTACGCTTACGGCCAGCAGGGCAATAACTACGGCCAGCAGGGCCGCCAGCACAAACATCCACCCTTGCAGCGTTATGCGGTAGGCAAAGTCTTGCAGCCATTGCTCCATCAGGTAGCGGCCCAGCGGCAGCCCCAACACAATGGCTGCCAGCACTAAGCGCACAAAATCGCGGGCCAGCAGGCTGCTGATCTGCACGACCGAGGCGCCCAGCACCTTTCGGATGCCAATCTCCCGGCTGCGGCGCTCGGCGGAAAAGGCCGCCAGCCCAAACAGCCCCAGGCACGAAATGAAGATGGCCAAACCCGCAAAACCATCCAGCAACTGCCCCAGCCGTATATCGGCCTGGTAGAGGGCTTCGTAGTTGTCGTCTTCAAACTCATACTCGAAAGGCCGGTCGGCCAAGGCGCCCTTCCATATCTTTTCGGCAGCCGCTAAGGCGTCGGCCGTGCGGCCGGGCGCCGGCTTGACCATGAAGCCCAACCCGCCGTTGGCCCCGTTGCTCATAATCACCGGCGCGATGGGCTCGTGCAGGCTGCGAAAGTGAAAATCGGAGGCAATGCCAATGATCTGCCCTTCCTCGCCCTGGAAGGAGATGGTCTGCCCTAAGTAGGGTCGCTTGAGGCCCATAACGCGCACCGCCGTCTCATTGAGGACGTAATTCTTGGCGTCGGCGGTATTGCCGGCCTCAAACCAGCGCCCCTCTGTGAGCCGCAGCCCGGTGACGGTCTGAAAATCGGGGTCGACGGAAAATGGGGTCACCGTGGGCGAGTCTTCGGGCCGTTGGCCCTCCCATTTCAAGTCTCCATTGGAGGTGGAGTTGTTGTTGACCAGCGACGAGTTGGTGCGCGAAACGGCCACAATGCTGGTTTCCGACAGCAACTGCTGTTTGAGGTCGTTCATAGCGGGGCCGAAGCCATCGCCCCAGACGCCCCCGAACGCCTGCCAGGGCACGTAAAAAGTGAAGACGTGCTCCTTCTGGTAGCCTAAGTCTTTGCTGCGCACATACTGCAACTGCTGATAAATGACGATGGC
>CAYOTJ010000111.1:0-9319 GCA_964406855.1 uncultured Saprospiraceae bacterium | reverse complement strand
GCATACCCATAGCGCCGCAGGCCACAACCACGCCTACCAGTCCTACAACGGCATACCGGAGCTGCGCAAGGCCTTTGCCAACTGGTACCAGCGCTGGTTTGGCGTCGATCTCGACCCCGACCGCGAGGTGCTACCCATGCTGGGCTCCAAAGAGGGCATCATGCACATCAGCATGGCTTTTCTCAATCCCGGCGACGTAGCCCTGGTTCCTAATCCCGGCTACCCCACCTACCGGTCGGCCACCCTGCTGGCCGGTGGCGAGGTGATGGAATACGACCTGACAGCCGAAAACGACTGGTTTCCCGATCTGGAAGCCTTGGAGACGGCCGAACTGAGCCGCGTGAAAATTATGTGGGTCAACTACCCGCACATGCCCACAGGCGCCCGCGCTTCCGCCGATCAATTGGCAGCTTTAGTCGCTTTTGCCCGCCGGCGGGGTATACTGCTCGTCAACGATAACCCTTATGCCTTCATCCTCAACGACCAACCCCTCAGCTTGCTGGGCGTACCCGGCGCCCGCGAGGTCGCCCTCGAACTCAACTCCCTGAGCAAATCGCAAAACATGGCCGGCTGGCGCGTGGGTATGCTGGCCGGCGCGGCCCCTTACCTGCAGGCAGTGCTTCGCTTCAAAAGCAATATGGATTCAGGTATGTTCAAGCCCATCCAATTAGCCGCTGCCGAGGCCCTTCAACTCGATGAACACTGGTATCGGCAGCTCAATACGGCCTACCGCCGTCGCCGCGTATTAGCCGAACAACTCTTAGTACACCTCGATTGTCGTTTCGATGCCGAGCAAACAGGCCTCTTCGTCTGGGCCCGCATCCCCGACCGCTACGCCGACGGCTACGCCCTCTCTGATCAACTGCTCTACGATTGCCACGTCTTCCTCACCCCGGGCGGCATCTTTGGCGCCCAAGGCAACCGCTATGTGCGCATATCGCTTTGTAGCCCGGAGGGGGAGTTGGAGGAAGCAATGAGCAGAATAAGTCTAATATAAAATTTTACATTTTAAGATGACATTGTCAATCATAGGCATTGGCCTCATCGGAGGCTCCTTAGCCATCACCCTCAAGGAAAATGGCTTCGCCGGGCGCATCATCGGCGTAGACGCCAACCAGGCCAACTTAGACAAAGCCTTACGGCGCCGGCTGATCGATGAAGATATGCCCCTCGAAGAAGCCGTAGCCCAAAGCGATTTGGTGGTTTTGGCTACGCCCGTGGATGTAATCATAAAGCTGCTGCCGCAGGTGCTCGATCAAGTAGACAGGCAGGTGGTCATGGATGTGGGCTCCACCAAGCAAAACCTCATGGCTGCCGTGGAGGGCCACCCCCGGCGAGGGCGTTATGTGGCCACCCACCCCATGGCGGGCACCGAGCACTCCGGCCCCGAGGCGGCCCTACCCAACCTCTTCGACCACAAATGCACCGTATTGTGCAACATCGAAGACAGCGATGAAGACGCCGTGCTGCTGGTGCGCCGGCTCTACGAGCGCATACCCATGCGGGTAGTATACCTGGAAGCCAATCAGCACGACCTCCACGCAGCTTATGTGTCGCATATATCCCACATCAGCTCGTTTGCGCTGGCCCTCACCGTGCTGGAAAAGGAGCGCGACGAAAACCGCATCTTCCAGTTGGCCAGCGGCGGCTTTAGCTCTACGGTGCGCTTAGCCAAAAGCTCGCCCGATATGTGGACGCCCATCTTCCGGCAAAACCGCGATCACGTACTCGACGTACTCGATGAGCACATTAATCAATTGTCGCGCTTCAGGAGTTTATTGATAAAGCAAGACTTCGACACCTTCCACAGCCTTATTGAGGAAGCCAATAAAATTCGGAAAATACTGTCGTAAACCGCCGCCGGCCCGCCGGCGGCGGGTAAGCGGTTCAAAATTGTTGTCGCCATGGAAATGAATTTGCAACCCGTTGTAGTCAAAGCGCCAGATGTGCCCGTTCTCATCGCCGGCCCTTGCAGCGCTGAAACCGAACAGCAAGTGCTGGAGACGGCCCACGGCCTTAAAGACCAGGGCATCGACCTGTTTCGGGCCGGCATCTGGAAGCCCCGCACCCGGCCGGGCTCTTTCGAGGGCATCGGTAAGCCCGGCTTAGCCTGGCTCAAAAAGGTAAAGGAAGAAACCGGCCTCAAAGTAACCACCGAAGTAGCCAAGGCCGATCACGTATACGAAGCCCTCAAGTACGGCGTCGACGTATTGTGGTTGGGCGCCCGCACCACCGTCAATCCCTTTTCGGTACAGGAGGTAGCCGATGCGCTGGATGGCATGGACATACCCGTGCTCATCAAAAACCCCATCAACCCCGATCTCAGCCTCTGGATAGGCGCCATTGAGCGCATCTACAATGCCGGCATCACGCGCATCGGCGCCATCCACCGGGGCTTCTCTTACCACGGGGAAACCAAATACCGCAACATCCCCCGCTGGCAGATTGCCATTGAACTCAAGCGTCGCTTTCCCCAGCTCCAGCTCATCTGCGACAATAGCCACATCTGCGGCCGCCGCGATCTGCTGGCCGAAGTAGCCCAGGAGGCCTTTGACCTCAACTACGACGGCCTCATGACAGAAGTACACCCACGGCCCGACGAGGCCTGGAGCGACGCCGCCCAACAGGTTACGCCCCAACAGTACGGCCAGCTCATCGAAGGGCTTGTACGCCGCCGGCCTACCACCGACGACATCGAGTACCAGGAACACATCGATCACCTGCGCCGCCAGATCGACGACATCGACGACGATGTGCTCAACCTCTTAGCTCGCCGTATGCAAATGGCCGAAAAAATTGGCGAATACAAAAAACGCAACAACATCGCCATCCTCCAAACCAGCCGCTGGTCGGAGATATTGGAGCGGGCCGTGGCCAAAGGCCGGCTCAAAGGACTCAGCGAAGATTTTGTGACTACCCTCCTGAGGGCCGTCCACCAGGAGTCGATTGACCGGCAGGAGCAAGTGATGAACGAAAAGCGGGTAGGTAGCGAATAGCGCTTTGTAAGAAACTAAGAGCCTATTGATGAGATTTTGAAAAGGCTCTAAAGAGAGCCTTTATGCTTCAATGGAATAGTATGACTGGGCAGTGTAAACTGCCCAGTCAGATTTTTATTTCCTCGCTTGCCAACTGCGGATTTGGGTTTCTAACTCATCATTGAATACCTTTATTTCGCCTTGTTGTCGTTCTGATTCCCGCTTAGCAATTTTGCGTATTAAGTCGAGATGACCGGTACGGATGGTTTCACAAAAATTATAAAACTTATTTTTTACAACAGCAGTAGGTTTATCGGCGGCGTTGTCAAAAGCTTGGTTGGCAGCATTCATTTGTCGCTGTAAGTCCACAGGTTGCATCCCAACCAATGCCGCGTAGTCTTGAAGGTGCGTGTCGAGTATCCTCCAGGCCCATTCTTCCGGTACTGCGCCCGGTAAAAACAGAGGCTGTATATTAGCGCCGTATTTTTGTCCTATTACCCTGAGGTTGGCATCCAATGGCCGTGCGTCGCCGTCCAATACAAAGATAAAACTGTCTAATTGTTGAAATTTACCTATAGCTTCGATGTGTTGCCCAAACTGCTCTTTACCTGTGTCTCGTCCTACTACAATGTCGTTGTGCACCAGTCCTAATTTAGGGTTCAGCACATCTAGCAGGCCAAGCAGGAAGTGCTCAGCAACATCGTCTTCGCAAAGTATAGAGAGTTTTTCCAGTGATTGTCCATAAAATGCCTTTTGGATGATGTCGCGATAGGCAGGTTTTACTACCACATTGTCGTCTGTACGCTCTAAAAATATACGCCCCTCTACTGGCACGCTTTCTAGTATAACCGGACTATGAGAGGTGACTACGATCTGTAGGTTGTTCCGAAGCGATAGGCGTTGAAGTTCCAACATAAACTGCTGTTGGGTATAAGGGTGCAACCCCGCTTCCACTTCATCAATGAGGATGAGCGCATTGTTCAATTGAGAAATTTCCTTGGAAATATGCAGTAATGCGCGCTCGCCGGCCGACATGTGGAACTCGGAGTATTGGTTAGGGGTAGAGCCGCTTCTCTTAGCATAGAAGAGCTGTTTTGCTTTCGTTTTAACCTCCACCAGTTCGTCGTACCGATGGGGTAAAACTCTTTGTGCAAATGCAATCAAATCAGAGGTGACCTGGCTGAGTTCGTAGATGCCCTTTTGCCCTATCTGAAGAACGCTCCTAACTTCTGAAGGGCTGGTCAAATTGGCAAGGGTTCGTAAGTAAACCATACGTTCCGGCTGAGCGCCGCTTTTTTGCCCCATATAACTTTTAGACCAAGCGGTGCTTTTTGCCCAGCGCATAGAACTGCGCTTCTTTTGATGAATATAGTAATATTCAAATACAGTATTGTTTTGTGTATCAGAATACTCAGGGTTTTGGTTGAGGCTCAGGTTAGGGAATAGGGTAGCAGGCGAAAATGAAAACTTTGAATTGGGAATCCGGTAAGCGCAAGCGCAACCAAATAAAACCGTTGTTTTTCCAGCTGCATTAGCGCCTGCTATTACAGTAACAGGAAAGTCAATGTTAACGGATAAATCAGTGATGCCTCGAAAGTTTCGAATGGTAATATTTTCCAGAAAATCTGTCAAACTACTTTTTTTTGCCCGCAATTGATCCCATACCTGGGAAAAGTTTTTTTGAAACATCGTCCGATTATTTTATGCAAATATAGGTATTGGTATGGGTTTTATTGCGGGGTAATACAAGATAATATCAGGGCTGTCTGGTATAGCGATTAGTAGTATGGGACTAATATAATATAAGACTACAAGAGCCATCCACTCCCTAATCAGCCCGCCCAAAGCACAAAAAGATACTCGGGCGGGCCGATCAGGGAACGTTGAAAGCGAGCTTTATTGCTTCTGTACTTTTACCACCTGCTCCTTGCCGTTGCGCGAGAGGCGCAGCAGGTAGTTGCCGGCAGGGAGGTCGTTCAGGGGTAGCGTTTCGGCTACGGCGGGGGCAGCTACCACTACGCCCTGGCGCAGGCTGCGGCCGTCGAGGCCGGTGAGTTGCCAGCGGTATTCACCGGGCTCGGGTGCAGTGAAGGCTATGCTGAGGGTGTGGCCAAAGGGATTGGGCGACACCCTGAGATCGTAGAGCGCCAAAGGCTCGGCGGTGCGGGTAACCTCAACGCTGACACCCTCCGAAACCGCGCTACAGCCGTCGGCCGTAGTGCCCTGTACGGTGTAAACGCCGCTGACGAGGGCCGTATGGGTAGCCGAATTGGCGCCCGGAATGGGCTCTCCGCCCAACAGCCATTGGTAGGTAGCAAAGTCGGGGGTAGCCGATAGTTCGGCCCCATTGGCAGTAATCACCGGCGGGTCAACAACCACACCCGGCACGAGGTAACTGCGCGTTACAGTACAGCCCCGGCTATCGGTGACGGTAACACTATACTCACCGGCGGTGAGGTATACGGCAAGGCTGTCGGCCAATTGCTCGTTCGACCAGGCAAAAGTATAAGGCGGCACGCCGGCAAGGTTGAGGTCAATGATGCCATTGAGGGCGCCGGGGCAGGTTTCGGGCTGTACACTGGCGCTGGCAACGATGGTCTCGCAGCGGTCGATGACGCGGTAGATGTTGCCGGTATTGAGCGAGGATACATAAAGCTCTCCATCGAGGTCTTCGCCAAAAGAGCTGAGTTCCTGATTGGTTGCCTGAAGACGTTGCTCGTTGATCCAGCCGCCCTGGCCGTCGGGGCGTATCGTCCAGATGCGGCCGCTGCAATAGTCGGTATAAATATAGAGCCCCTGAAGGTTGGGGAAGGCTTCTCCCCGGTACACATAACCTCCCGTGACGGAGCAGCCCTGAGTGCTGCCGGTGGCATAAGTATGAATGGGGGGCGTATAGTCGGAAATGGGGCCGCAGCCGCTGGTATTATACGCTTCAAAGCCCTCGTAACAGCGCCAGCCGTAGTTTTCGCCTCCGGGGCTGTTGGCACGCTGAAAGTCGATTTCTTCCCATTCGTTTTGGCCTACATCCCCGATCCAGAGGTCGCCGGTGAGGCGGTCAAAGCTGAAGCGCCAGGGATTGCGCAAACCGATGGCCCATACTTCGGGGCGTATGCCCTCCGTGTTGACGAAGGGATTGGTAGGCGGTATGGCGTACAGCGAGTCGGCATCGACGTCTATGCGGAGCATTTTGCCCAAAAGAGAAAGGCGGTTTTGAGAGTAGTTTTGGGGGTCGCCGCCCGAGCCGCCATCGCCCATGCCAATGTACAGGTAGCCGTCGGGGCCAAAGTTGAGGTCGCCGGCATTGTGGTTGCTATACGGCTGGTTGATGACAAAGAGCGTGAGCTCGCTGTCGGGGTTGGCCACGTTGGGGTTATCTGCACTCACAGAAAATCGGGAGATGTGGGTATGGCCGGAGTTGTTGGTATAGTTGACGTAAAAGTAGCCGTTTTCAGCATAGTCAGGGTGGAAGGTCAGACCCAACAGGCCGCGTTCATTAGCCCCGGAATTTACGCGGGGGTCGATGTTGAGGAAGGGCGTCGCCAATACCTGCCCCTGCCCATTTATGATCTTGATGATGCCGCGCTGTTCGACCACAAAAAGACGGTCGTCGCCGGCGTTCACAATATCCACCGGGCGGGTAAAGCCCGAGGCATAAGGCGCAAGGCCCAGTATGGTTTGCTGGCTCCACAAGCTCAGCGTCACGCCTGCACAGGCGGCTAAAAGTATCCACTTTTTCATTATGGCAGTCATTTGTGGTCAAAAATAGGGCTTTATCTCCTATGTCAGAGAGGGTTTCTTGGCTTTCTATACGACAAAAGGTGGCGCAGGTGCCGAAAGAAATAGTACATTTGCCGGAAATCAAGCTTTTATCTATGCGCCAGATCGCCTTTTTGCTGCTGCTGTTTTGGCAGGCAACCGACGTCTTGCAAGCGCAATTGGCGCCCTCAAACGTCTATGTGTTCAGCATCCGCCAACTGTCCGACAGCACGTATAGCTTTGTACAGCCCCGCTACCTGACCTCGTTCAACGCCAGGGGCTACAACAATCAGCCGTATTTTTTTAGCAATACCGAGCTGTACCTCTCAGTGCAAACCCCCGGCCAAAGCCAGACCGACCTCTACGCTTTTGACTTAGAGCGCCGCACCAAAACCCGGGTCACCAATACCCCCGAAGGCGAGTACTCGCCGGCTCGTATGCCCGACTACTACTCCTTCAGCGCCGTGCGTCAGGAGGTCGTAGGCCGCGATACCTTCCTGAGGCTCTGGCAGTTCCCCGTAGACCGCCTCACCAACGGCCGCCCAGTGTTTAAATACCTCAACGGCATGGGCTACTACTGCTGGCTCAACAACCGCGAGGTCGCCCTCTTCAAAGTAGGCTCCCCCAACACGCTGGTGCTGGCCAATACCGATACCGACCAGGAAACGCTGCTGGCTACCAACGCAGGCCGATGCCTGCACAAGATGCCCAACGGCAACTTGGCCTATGTTCAGAAAAATGACTTTTCCCCCTGGACCATCATGGAGCGCAACATCTTCCGCCGCGATGCGCCCGCCCAACGCATCGTGACCACCCTGCCCGAAATCGAAGACTTCGCCGTACTCCCCGACGGCACCCTCTTAGCCGGTAAAGGCAGCAAAATTTACAAGTTCAACCGCTTCAAAGACGGAGAATGGGAAGAAGTAGCCGACCTGCGCTACTACAACATTCGCAACATCAAGCGGCTGGCTGTCAGCAACGATTATAAAATTGCCATCGTTACAGAGTAACCTATGCAATGATTAGCCTTTTTTGTGCGTTTTATCCAACAGGAGTTTAGCAAAATCTAAGGTTTTATGTCAACATCCCCCTCCATACAATCCGGCAAAACGGAAGATAGCAAACAGCGGCTGCTCATCATCGCCGCCGCCATCATCGCCATCCTGCTGGCCGTCAATGCAGTGTTGCTCTACAGCTACACCCGCAAGGCCAACGCCAACGATCAGTTGGCCACCGAACTCGATGAAACCGAGCAGGTGAAAACCCAACTCGAAAAACAGTACTACGAAGCTCTGGCCGAACTGGAGGAAATGCGCGGTAGCAACGAAGAACTCAACGCCCTCATCGACCAGCAAAAAGAAGAGCTCCGCGCCCAAAAGGAGCGCATCGACGCCATGCTCCGCGATCGCGGCAACCTCGACCGCGCCCGCAATGAAATCCGCCAGATGAACCTCCGCGTAGAGCAATACGTGGGTGAAATCAACCAACTGCGCGAGCAAAACCAAATCCTTACCGGAGAAAATGCAACCCTAGTTCAACAGCGCGACTCGCTCACCCAAAACCTCGAAAAGGAACGCGGCGTGAGCAACCAACTCTCCGCCGAACGCCAGCAGCTATCCTATGAACGCGACCAACTCAGCGGCGCCAAAGCCGAACTGGAGCGCAAAGTCAACCTAGCCTCCGTCGTAAAAGTAGCCAATGTGGAGGTCAGCGGCCAGCGCATTCGCCGCAGCGGCAAAGCCGTCACCCGCCGTGAAGCCGACAACATCGAACAACTCGAAATCTGCTTCGCCGCCCTCCCCAACGACGTTGCCCAGCCCGGCGATGAAAAATTCGTCATCCGCCTCATCAACCCCCAGGGCGAAACCCTCGCCCTCGATCAACTCGGCTCCGGCGTATTCACCAACCAGGCCACCGGCAGCCAGATGCGGTATACCATCAGCAAAGTGGTCGACTACAGCCAAAAGTCAACCACCGCCTGCGTGATGTGGGCCCCCGGCCAAACTTTCCAGCCCGGAAACTACGAAGTAGAAGTATACAACAAAGGACACTTAGCCGGCTCGGGCTCCTTCAGGCTTAACTAATCTTGAACCTCTCCGCCTCCGGCTTGTTGCATTGCAATATCATGTGCTATGTCTGCTAACCCCAACGACCAACAGCAGCGCCCCCGGCCAAATCCCGAACAGCCCCAGCCGGAGGCCCCGCTTTTCGTCAACCCCATCGACGGCGACCTCATCGCCATCAACCCCCATTTGCTGCCCTATGCCCACACCCGGGGCGGCGCCAGCAGCACCCCCGTCGGCCGCGGCAAGGTCAAAGGCCGCGCCATGTCAGCTATGTACGAACAAACCGACATGGACCTCGGCCAAATCCGCGAGCAGATCGAACTGCTGGCTCGCCAGGCCAAGGCCATACAAGATCGGGTATCCATCTCCGAGGAAATCTACCAGGCAGAGATGAACTTCGAGCCCTTCATCGGCAAAACCTACCACCTCTACCGCCGCCCCTCCGGCCGCTCCGTACTCTCGCTCGTAGGGCCGCGCGAGTGGGGCGCCTCAGCCCCCTACATCTTCGTAGCTACCATAAAA
>CAYOTJ010000110.1:0-9355 GCA_964406855.1 uncultured Saprospiraceae bacterium | reverse complement strand
AAATACAGATGGTATCGCCTGAAAGGGAGTAAGTTAATTGCATACATCCATTTTCTCTACGCTTTCAGAAATGGCTAGTGCGTGCAAAAGGCACATCATTCAATTTTTCGGCACAATCCGGTAGCGCAGCGTCTGCGAACCAACCTCTCCGTCTTCCAGCACCTCTTCTGGTTTTCCGCCCGTGAGGTCGTTTAGTTCTGTGAATAGGCGTAAGCCTCCTTTGAACCCACTCCGGGTAGAGCGGGTATAGTGGGCGTTTAAGGAATCGTACCAGTTCTGACGCGTTTTCGCGGCCAGTAGTTTTAGGGTTTGCAGACCGTAAGGCGGGCTGATGTGATAGGTTTCGGTAGTATGGCTTGCCCCCGGTGCGAGTTCTACTGCGCCAATATTACCTGGTTTGGTATGAGGCCCTGGGAGTACCCCAAACGTCCCATCGGGGTTGATGTCCACCAAAGCGAAGTAGATGGTACTTGGGCTATTGTTGGTAATGACAAAGTAGTGCCTTTCACCTTCAGCTACATAAGGTATGCCGCCTGCATCGCGTCGGTTGCGCACGGATATTCCCCCCAGGTCGGGCAAAATCAGGTCTACGCTGCAATGGATGCCTTCCGCACGGAACTCCAGCTTGCCAATGTACTGACTCAGCATATATTGCTTGGCTTTTAGAACAAGGTTGTCCTCCAGCCCGGGGTGCGAACGTTGGGCATGCCATATAGCCAGACTGTCGTAAGTGTACAAGTAGCAACTGTCTGTGGTGCAGCGCAACGCCAAGTCATAAGTTTCTTCGCCGCGAACGATGGTGATGGCGTCTTTATCTTCAAGGCGGGTTTCCAGTGCCGCCGCTAATGCCTCGTCTACGTCCTGCCACTTCCAGCGCAATCGCATACTTCCATAGCTGCGGGCAGTAATGCGGGCGCGGCAGCTGTCGAGTTGACTGTAATCCATCTCCTCGTTTATTTGTACGAGGGCTTTCATGGCATTACTGTTAGTCACTTTGCCCGTGGCAATAGGGGAGTCTTGCCCGGGCAGGAAAAAAGCTACCTGGGTGTTTGGGTATATGCCATGTAGCAGCCCGGCATCTATCCAGCAGTGTTTGAAATAGGCATTCGAACAAGCGTAGGTCCGGTTGGCGAAGCCGTCGCCGCTCTGCACCAGCAGGTCGCCATTGCCTTCGTAGCTGGGGGTTTGGTTGGGGCTTTCTGCCCGCATTATACCTTGTATTCGGCTGAACAATTCCTGTACGTTGCTTCCTTGGTCGAGCTGCAGCATCGCTTTAGACAAGGCATTCGACAGGGCGCCCATTTTGGGGTTTCCGGTCGTGGCATAGCTCACCTCATTGGGCGCGGCGGCATAGAATACGGCCATGTTGGATGGTAAGGTACCGAGGCTATAACGTGATTCGGGCGCCGGGGACTCGTCATTGTCCAAACCCAGTATTTTTTCGATCCCCCGATAGGGCGTACTGTTTTGGTTGCGCGCACCTGATCCGGCGTGGCAGGCATCCATACTGAGGAACAGCATCCCCTGTGGGCCGATTTTGTCGCACAGCGCCTTACAAAGCGCGTTGATGGTGTCGTCGCGCAGGTGTCGCTGGCCGAAGGCCGGGTCGTTGGGCGGATAATCTGCCGGAGAGTCGTAAGCCAGGATGCACTCATCTAGTCGGTCGCTTTCATCTATGGGCGCGAGGTCTATCATGCGCTGGCCATGCACGCTGAGGTGTATCCAGATGGTATCGCCGGGTTGGGCATGACGGGTGAGGTCATCCCAAGCGCGGAGTATGCCCCCCAGTGTAGCCTGTTCGTTGAGCAGGGTGCGGATGTTACCGTTGGGGTAGTCGAGGGCTTCCAAGCCTTTTCCTACGGCGGCCAGGTCATTGTCTGCATAGGTAGGCCCTATGGCCGTGTCTTGATAACGGGCGATGCCGATTAGGAGTGCGTGTTTGGATTGCGCGGATAACGCAAAAGCACAGCAACTACAACATAGAATCAGCAGTGTGTTTTTTAAAGGATGGCACATTGGCTTAGTGAAATATGATATTTTGAATAGTCACAGGACAGAGTGCAGGAGCTGTGTTGTTGTCCATGTTTGTATAAAACCCAACCTCATAATTGGCGAAGGGAAAAGCACAAACAGCCTTACCCATATCCGACCAACTTGTGATGGCCAAAATGATAGGATTGTCTTCTTTGTCATCCACATCTACTCGCCTAATATAATGGTTTTTAATATTATTTCCAGCGCAGGGCAGGGCAGATACGCTTGGGTAGATGTTTTTTTCAATAGACCAGCCCAGCTTTTCGGCAAAATGCCTACCCACTTGTTCTAAGGCAGCATCATTAAATTCGCGTGGTGTAATGCGCGCCTGCGGCTGTTGCGGGCAGTCCCAATCTATTTGAATGCTGGCTTGGCTTAAGTCGCTCATATCCAAAACGCGTATTACATCTGCGAGGGACTCCACAGGGTGGCCATTTATAGCACGCAGCGTCTTATCTACACAATCCGGGTTCATTGAGTAAGAAGCTGGGCTGCCCTTGAGTATGGACTTGATGAATACGCCATCCGTTGAATGGTACCCAAATTCAATACCCAAATATTGCCGTACAGGTTGCTGCTGAATCACTTTGGCTAAAGTACGTTTGATGATGGATACACCTAGCGCATACGAATCAAGCGTATTATTGGCCGTATTTTTTGTATAAAGCGTATTGATTCCTATAAGGCTTCCATCTTCGGCAACAAGGCCACTACCGCTATCTCCTCGCTCCAGTTCCACATTGTGTACCAAATAACCAGGGTACGAGTTGAAGGGGTTCAACTGGTTGGTTTTAGTCAAGCTACCTCTTCCTGTTTTACTTCGATTCGGCATGGGAATAGAAACGGAGACATTGGGCTTAAGCCTGCTTTCATCACCCCATTGATAGGGGGTAAAAGCAAGGGCACACTCGCCCATGACTTCAAGGAAGGCTATATCCAAAGCGGAGTCACCTCCAATAAACCGCAGGTTGCAGCTCAAACGATCGCCACTACTGTAAGGCACACCACGCAGGCTGATCGTGTCAGGATCATGATACTGAATAACGTGATAGTTGGTTAGCACATATTGTTTTCCTTCATGCTGAATAACCACCCCGCTTCCGTTTGACAATGCGCCTAAGTCTTCAATAAATGCTTCGATAGTGGCCTGCATCTCTTGTCCAGCTCCATCATAACTTACCCCTGCAAAATCGCGACGTTTGGTCACTTCAATGCGCAGGTTGGTAGGCGGTGTAGTGGTTGGCGTGTTTGGTTGGCCATGCGCCATCCCTGCCAAGGTATATAAGGCCGTAAAAATACAGATGTAACGCCGCATACTTAAGTTTTTTATTAAAAGCCTCCTAATTGCTTAGCCAAAGTTTTTTGGGCCAGAGAAAAAATCGCCGGTATCTGATCCTGAAGCAATAAGCCTTGTTCCAACCGTATCATTTTCCTTGCACTTGCCGCTTTCCAGAGTTCTTCGGCTCTGGGAAAATAATCGGGGTCTCCGTCCTCTTTTAGAAGTTCGTAGATAGTCTGGAAGGCAGGCCAATTTTCTGTGGCAAAGTAGCTTAAGAACAAGTAATATTGAAGTTGCGACCCATAAAATTCCTTTAGATACTTACGGCTGAAGGCAATCCGTTCCCTGGATTCATTAAATTTCCCAATAGCTTTTTCATAATTGCCTTTGCTAAAGTAAGCGTGCCCTGCCAGGTAGTTGCAATCGGGGGAGGTACAATTTTCCAATAGAGCTAGTACGGAGTCTAATTGATTTAATTCATACAGCTTCACGGCATAATAGAAATCCTCAGCTCTGAAATCTTTGCTTACCCTGTGTGTCTCGGATGGCTTTCCAGGGGCATACCGCATTGAAAGGTCAATCTTTTTTGACTCGTATTTTTCAAGCGAAGAAGCAATAAATGCCGCATCTGATACCGAGGAAGGCACAGCTATTGGAGGGCGTTTTTGTTGGATAGCTACTGGAGGGCTTGGTACAGAAACAGTATCCGTTGTAGTATTTCCTGGTGATGGCGTAGCCGTTGGTTGCTCGATCTCTTCTGGTTTGCTGGGAAAGAGCCATTCGCTAACGTAAGGTTTTGTCAGCACCAATAAAAGTACTCCCGCAATCCCAAATCCCCATCTAAGTATTCTGTGCTTAACCCGACTGGAATTCGTTGTTTGTTGGGCGTATTGCAGTGCTTCGGCTGCTTGTGCTCTAATTTCCATTTGCTCTAATGCAAGCCAGTCTTTAGCTGCTCGCACGCGAGCAGCTAACTCAGCATCGGTATGAATGGCTGCTTTTATTGCTTCCATTTCTTCATCAGGTAGGCGACTGTGTAAGTAGTCTTTTATTTGCTCAGACGTGTACATCTGTTTTTTTTGTAAAATTAAAAAAAATGCTACCTGCACTGCCGTACCAGACAGTTGATGCAGTGCTTGTATTGGTTATCAAGGTTAGAGGCAGCTGGTTGCGGAAAGTTTTCAGGCGAAAGCGCTGTAGGATGCAGTGCAGTTATTTGTCGGAGGCTCTGCCCTGTCAGCTTACCCTCAATAAGTATTTGACAGGCTTTTTGGCAAAAGCTCAGGGAACCCTTTTTACATTCAACTGCAATTAAATGTTCGCGGAGGCAGAATAGTCCACTAGATACGTCTTTGCGCAGATTGGTCTCTGAGCGATTAAGTAGCTTGCTCATCGCCTCATAGGTATACCCTTGCGACTGTAAATCAAACGCTTTTTTTTGATGGTCGTTTAAGCCAGCCTCTTCAAGTAGCGTTTCGAGGTGGTTTTTGTCGAGATATGAGCTTTCCCATGAGTGGTCTCCGGCCTGTTCCAGTGGAGCAAGTTCATCCATGCCTGTTTCATGTTTGGCCCTTTGGGTCTGTTGATGAAAGCTATCCAATAAGCGCAGTCTGGCCACATGAAAGATGAATCCCTGCCAGTTATCTTCTATGTAGTTATGCTGCCTCACTTTTTCAATAAGCGTCATGAATGCTTTGTTCAAAGCCGCATTAGCCGTATTCTCATCCGCGTTCTTTGATTTCCAGTGCGCTTTCCAGTCGTGTCTAAGTTCGGGTACGTTATACATGCGGCTGATAACGGCATTCAACCTTTGTTGATCAAAATTGCTATTGGCGTCGCGTGCGCTGATTTCAGTCATAATATAGGCATCTGTTAAGGGGTGGGGATGCCGTTCCTCTCTCCAAAGCATAGTGATGTTATTTAAGTGTTTTTCTACCGTCTGAGGCAAAAGCAAATGTAGTAAATAGTATATTTGCTTTTCCGTCAGCCTGAAGTATATTTTTCATTTCCCCTGGGCTCACTGATTGAAAAGAGCAAACATCAACCCGTTCCAGTAAGTAGAATTGCAGTGGCCGTATTTTTCAGGCCAAAAATAAGGTTTGAAGCCATCAATCTCTTGCAGGGATATAAATTCGCTATATACCTTAGCCGTTACACCTTGACCGTCTATGCACCACATTTGTAGCTCATAGCCATCCTCTATGAAGTAAAATTGGTCGGGTGAATAGCTATAGGCCCGTCTATTGTCACAAAAAGTGCGGTCTGACAATTGGTGGTTGTGCAAATAATTGTAGCCATCGTGATAAGAAAGGGTATAACGCTGTTCAATAAGCCTGTATCCACCTATCCGATCATCAAAAAAGGTAAGGCGCAATACCTGGGTAGGTAGGCGGGTATTAACGGCCATGACTCCACCGTATGATTTTCCATTGGCCACCCAACTAACCCAGTAGTGATGGTAGTCCTGAGCGCTAAGAAAAGAAGTCACGCCCCAAAGGCAAAAGAGGAGAATATACCGTTGCATGATTAGATTTTTATGAAGCAAGGAATCTTCTATCAATCTAATATCTTTAGCAATGGCAAGTTTGTGAAGGCGATCAACGAAAATTATTGCTCCCCGGGCAAAACGCCCATCGCCAGGGCCATGCCCCAAGGGGCCGCCGGGGATGCGCCCCTAATAGATAAAGCCCGCATGGCTCTGACCGGTAAGTAGAAATTGGTGCAACTGGCGCTGGGTAAAGGGCTTTCGCAATAGAGGCAGCCCATCAACTGAGGCCTCGTCTACAACAGCCCCTGTGATGAAGTATATCCGGGGCGGGTAGCTGCTGTTGATAAGCCTGCGCGCCAGCATGAGGCCATTGGTTCGTTCGCAGAAATGAAAATTGAGAATGGCCATATCGGGGCGTCGCTCCCGGCATAGCTGCCACGCCGCCGCCTCGTTAGATACAGGCCATACCTCATGGCCGGCCCGCTCCAGCAGGGTCTGAATGTTGAGCCCAATAACGGGGTCGTCTTCCCATAAAATTACTTTGAGGCATGCCATACCGGCAAAAATGCGCCAATACCCCGCCGAATGAGGCACTTATTCAGGGAAGGCGCCGGCTTTTTCAGGCAGTTAGCTGCGCCGCAACCGCAGCAGCAGCTCTTCCCGCGCTTCCCGCGACAGCGGAATCTGGCTCCCGCTAATGTAAAGGTGCAACTCGCCAATTTCTTCCACATGCAGCAGGTTTACTAAGTACGAGCGATGCGCCCTTATAAACTCAGGTCTTGGGAGCAGCTCTTCCCCGAATTTTTTCAGGGTTTTGGTCACCAGAAATTCCTTGTGTGCCGTTTTTATTTTGCAGTAGTAGTCGTCGGCCTGCACCCAGAGTATATCCTGAAAAAATACCCGCGACATCCGCTCCTTGCCCTTGATGAAGAGGCGGTCTTCCAATATAAAGGTATCATCGGGGGCCTCCGGGGAGGCGCTCCGGGTTGCCGACTGCCGCACGGCCAGCTCGATGGCGTGGATGAGGTCGCGGCTCCGGAAGGGCTTCGACAAAAACGCCTGCGGATTCACGGTTTTGGCACGGCTAAAAGTAGGCCCGTCGGAGTTGCTCGTCAGGAAAATCAAAGGCAGGTTGTTGTGCTGCCGCCGCATGTGTGCTGCCGTCTCTATACCATCCCAGCGGCCCTCTAACTGAATGTCCATCAGCACTAAGTCGGGCGCGGGAGTGCTGTTGAGTTGTTCAAGCGCCGCCTCGCCCGATGCTATCGGCCCCAGCACGGTATAGCTGAGGTCTTCTAAGCGGTGTTTGAGGTCGGCCGCAATGATGGGGGCGTCTTCTACCACTAAAATGCAGATATTTTCCATAGCGCTCAGGGGGTTTTGCGCAGGGTAGGCGCTGCTGCGGCCTCTGCGTAGTTTGAAAATTCGAGCTTGGTCGTAAAGCCCGTCGTCGCAGCGTCGGCTGCATCTTGCGCTACGGGCGCCCCTTTGAGTTTCCGGCTCAACATATCCACTAAGTTGGCCCCAAATGAAGTGCTGCTTTTTAAGGTCGGGGCTGCGGCTTTACCCACTCCGTCGTCGGCTACTTTAAGGCAGAGTTTGCCTGCGTTGTTTTTCCATAAGGCAATGGTTATGGTTCCTTTCCGTCCGTCGGGGAAGGCGTATTTCAGCGAGTTGGCCACCAACTCATTGATGATCAGGCCCAGCGGGATGGCGGTATCCACATCGAGCTGAAGCGGGGCTATCTCGTAGCTGATGCTGATGCGGCCATCATCGAGGCGGTAGGCATCCAGCAGGGTGTTGCCGAGGTGGTGCAGGTAGTCGGGCATATCTACGGCGGCCAAATTATCGCCCACGTACAGCTTTTGGTGGATGAGGCTCATGCTTTCCACCCGGCTTTGTCCTTCCCGGAGGGCGTCAAGGGCTGTTTCGTCTTGGATGTGCCTCGATTGCAGATGCAGCAGGCTGGAGAGCACCTGTAGGTTGTTTTTGACCCGATGGTGCACTTCTTTGATCAAAAGTTCCTTTTCTGCATTGCTTCGGCGCAGTTGGCGGGTGAGCGCATACAGTGCCGCCCCGGCTGCCAGCGCAATGGTCAATATGGCCGCTATGAGCCAAAAGCGTATCTTGCCCTGGCGTAAGGCTTCCTGCTGCTCGGCTATGGTAGCTTCTTTCTTTTGGGTTTCGTATTGGGTGCTGAGGTCTTCCACGGCCCTGAACTTTTCCGTGTTGGTTACGCTGTCATGGGCTACGAGGTAGGCTTCTAATGCGGCCAAGGCGCCGGCGTCGTCGTGCAGGTATTCCTTAAAAAGGAGGTACCGCATGAAGTGGTTCTTTTGTAAAAAAGGATAGTTTTGCTGCACTTCGGCCATACCTACAGCCTGGTTGTAATAGCCGATGGCTTTGCGGTACTCGCCCTGCTTCTGGTAGAGATTGCCTAAGTTGGCATACCCCACAAACAGCCCGTCGAGGCGCCCAATTTCTTCCGCCAGTTGTATGTACTTCAGGTTCAGCGACAGTTGCGCTTCGTCCGATCGCCCCATGGCCGCAGCTATGGCAGCCAAAGCCGAGTATCCGTCTATCAGCAGTCGCTTATCGGCCAATTGTTCGCCCAAAGCCACCGTTTTTTCATAAATGGGGTGTATAGTTTTTGCTCATGTTTAGCGTAAACAACTCTAAATTAAAATAGGTAGGTTTAACTATTGTGATATTATGGCCGCAAGATACATTTTTTTTGGGGGGCTGCGCGCCGGAAGCGCGCCGGGCTGTCCGCTATTATACCCGCCTTTGAGGGCGGGTATACCGCTTCCATCCCTAGCCCGGGCGGCCACCTCTGCAATAGACTTGTCCTCTTAGCGAAGGCGGGCCTCCGGGTTCGAGATTCTGCGTTCCAGCGATAATGAAGGGGGGGCTCGGTAGGTTTCAGCAGGGTAGCACCCCCCTTCACTAAGCTGGAGAAATTCGTATCTTTGCCGTCAAACGCTTCCATCATGCCCAAGCTATCGCCACTCGGCCTGTCCGATTTCAAACAAGTCATAGAAAGAGGCACTTACTATGTGGATAAGACCGCTATGGTGCGCGCCGTTGCAGATGGGGCAGCCATACAACTCCACTGCCGCCCGCGGCGCTTCGGCAAGACGCTGAACCTCTCCACACTGCGCTATTTTTTTGATTGTCAAGGCGAATATCGCCACCTTTTTGAAGGGTTAGCCATAGCCGCCGACGAGGAGATGATGAGCGGGCATCAGGGCAAATACCCGGTCATTGAGCTGTCGTTCAAGGATGTGAAGATGGGGGATTACGTCTCGGCCATGCAGTCCATGTCTCAAATTCTCTACAAAGAATGGGCGCGCCACACCTGTCTCAAAGGCATTGCTGAATACGATGATTTTGTGGCCGATATGGCCGCAGTAGTGAGGGCGGGGGAGGTCAAAGAATTCCTTTTTTGGGATGCTATCAGCAACCTGGCCAAACTGCTGCACGCACACCGCGGCGCCCAGGTAGTGCTGCTGATAGACGAGTACGATACGCCCTTAGTAGAAGCCTGGCTGAAG
>CAYOTJ010000109.1:340-9403 GCA_964406855.1 uncultured Saprospiraceae bacterium | reverse complement strand
TCTATATCCAGAAATCCTTTTTGCTCTAAGTTTCTTTCGGCAACGGCCAGTGCGCTCATGACATCACGGATTAGGAAGTGAGCAATACAATTTGATTGTGGTTGTACAACGGCTTTTCTTATCTTTTAGACCTTCCGCTGTGCTAAGGTAACGCAAAGGTAGGAAAAATAGTTTACTTAGTTTTAAAGTAAAACTAAGTTATTTTAAAAATGGGTCGCTTTGCCCCGCGCCTGCTATGGGCTATGGGCTGGGCATACCTTTGGGCGCGGTTGGGGCAGCGGTGGAAGCGGTATGGGGCGGCCCTTAAAGGACGCCCCATAAGAGCGGACGACGCGGTGGCGGGCCGGGGAGCATAGAAGCCATATTGGTTGTGTTCGTCTTTTCCGGCCCGACAGCCCCCAAAAAATAACCCGGATGCCCGGCATTGGCGCCGAACATCCGGGTTTAATGCCATTGCGGCAGATGAGATTATCCGTGTGCGGCCGTTTCGGGGCCCAGTACGGGCAGGTAGAGCTGTCCGTCGAGTATGGCGCGACTGATGACGATGCGCTGTACCTCGGAGGTGCCCTCGTAGATTTGCGTGATTTTGGCGTCGCGCATGAGGCGCTCTACGTGATATTCCTTGACGAAGCCGTAGCCGCCGTGAATTTGTACAGCTTCGACGGTATGGCGCATGGCTACTTCGGATGCGTAGAGCTTGGCCATGGCGCCGGCCTGGTTGTAGTCGAGGTGTTGGTCTTTGAGCCAGGCGGCGCGGTAGACCATCATTTTGGCGGCCTCTATTTCGGTGGCCATGTCGGCCAATTTGAAGGCGATAGCCTGGTGTTGGCTGATGGGTTTGCCGAAGGCTTCGCGCTGTTTGCTGTAAGCGAGGGCGAGCTCGTATGCGCCGCCGGCGATGCCGAGGGCTTGAGAGGCGATGCCAATACGGCCGCCGGCTAAGGTTTTCATGGCGAATTTGAAACCGAAGCCATCTTCGCCGATGCGGTTGGCCTTGGGCACCTTTACATCGGTGTACATAATGGTGTGGGTATCGCTGGATCGGATGCCGAGCTTATCTTCTTTGGCGCCTACGGTGACGCCGGGCCAGTCGGTTTCGACGATGAGGGCATTGATGCCCCGGTGGCCTTTGTCGGGGTAGGTTTGGGCAATGACGAGGTGTACTTTAGAGGTGCCGCCATTGGTGATCCAGTTTTTGGTGCCATTGAGGAGGTAGTGGTCGCCCATATCAACGGCGGTGGTGCGCTGGCTGGTGGCGTCGCTGCCGGCCTCGGGTTCGCTGAGGCAGAAGGAGCCTATCCACTCGCCGGAGGCGAGGCGGGGCAGGTATTTCTGCTTTTGTTCTTCGGAGCCGAAGGTTTCGATACCCCAGCATACGAGGGAGTTATTGACGGACATGATGACGGAGCAAGAGTTATCGACCTTGCTGATTTCCTCCATAGCCAGCACATAGCTGAGGGAGTCCATGCCGCCGCCGCCATATTCGGGCGACACCATCATGCCGAGGAAGCCCAGTTCCCCCATTTTGCGTACTTGCTCATAGGGGTATTCCATTTTAGCGTCGCGTTCGATAACGCCGGGCTTGAGTTCCTTTTGGGCAAACTCGCGGGCCGCTTCGCGCACGGCCAAGTGCTCTTCGGATAGTTCGAATATCATATCTGGTTCTTTTTGGGCGCGCCGGGGCGCGCAAGGCTTTTCGGCAGCGAATTTACGCTGAATTTGACGGATTATGGATATTCGCGGCCGGAAATTGACAAATGGTTTAAAAAGGAGGGGTCGGGGTTGGCGACGGCCAGTAGTTCGCCCAGGATCATAGCGGTAGCGCCCCAGAGTACTTGCCCCTGTACATCGAAGTAGGGCACATCGGGGAGGCGCAGGCCTTGTGCTACCTCGATGTCGATTCGCCCGAGGTTAGCGGGGTTTTGGAAATGATCGAAGGGTACTTCGAGTATGGTTTTGACCTCGGAAATTTGTGGGCTGAAAGCGGGGGTATGGGGCGTCCAGGCCACATAAGGATGGACGAGGAAATTGCTGACGGGGATGAAGAGCTCTGTAAGGGGGCCGAGCACTTCTATGCTATCGATGGGGGCTTGCACTTCTTCCCAGGCTTCGCGGAGGGCGGTTTGCTGGAGATTGGTGTCGGCGGGGTCGTATTGGCCGCCGGGGAAGCTGATCTGGCCCTTGTGGCGGTCGTTGGGGTTTGACGACTCGCGTTCGATGAGTACGAGATGCCAGTTGTCGTTTTTGGGGAAGAACAGGATGAGCACCCCGGCTTTGCGTGCGCCGGGAGGGATGGCGCCTGTATAGCGCCGTACGGCATGGGCCATGCGATACTGGGCTTCGGCGCCGGGTAGAGGGCGGCTCAGGCCATACCGGATGTGGTTGATGAATGCGTCCATACTGCGTAAACGGCTGTTGGGAGGTTGCGGTTCAAGAGAAAATAAAAAGAGGCCAAACCCGCATGGGTTTGGCCTCTTTCATGCTGATGTCCGGCGGAGATTAGGCTTCGTCGCGGTTTGATTTTTGCAGGTACTGCTCCAGGGCTGCGGCCATAGAGGGGGCTTCGGGGGTAGGCGCCTTGATGTTGGCGATGAGGCTGTTTTCCTCAACGGCTTTCAGGGTGCTGTTGCCGAAAACCGCGATGCGGGTTTCGTTTTGCTTGAAGTCGGGGAAGTTATCGAACAGCGACTGTATGCCTTGGGGGCTAAAGAATACCAGCACATCGTAGGTGACATCGCTGAGGTCGGAAAGATCGCTGCTTACGGTTCGATACATCACGGCGTCCTGGCAGTGGTAGTTGTGGGCTTCCATGTAGCTGGTGACGTCGAGGGCGCCGAGGTTCGAGCAGGGGAGCAGGAATTTCTCGTTTTTGTGCTTTTTGAGCACGGAGGCCATATCCTGGATGCTGCGTTCGCCGTGGAACACCTTTCGCTTGCGGTAGACGATAAACTTCTGGAGGTAGTTGGCTATGGTTTCCGTGAGGCAGAAGTATTTGGTTTCTTCTGACATCAGGATGCGCATTTCCTTACAAATCCGGAAGAAGTGGTCGACGGAGTTTTTGCTGGTGAAGATCACTGCCGGGTACTCGTCGGGACGGACGCGCTGTTTGCGATAATCCTTGGCATCAAGCCCTTCTACGTGGATGAATGGCCGCCAGTCAATCTGAAGACCGTACTTTTTCTCCAAATCGTAGTAAGGGGAGCGTTGCTCCGGCTTTGGCTGAGAGACAAGGATTGTCTTTATGCGCTTATAGGTTTCTCCCTTCACTTGGCTGTTTGCTGACATTCAACCTAATATGTTTAGTATGGCGCCTATCCGATTTTAAGACGCGCTGCTGCTGAGCAATTTGTACAAAAACAGGACAGGCATAATTTCGATGGCGCAAATATACAACAAAAAGTGAAACTGATGTAAAAAGATAAAACGGTTTGCTATAACCACCCCTCTGACGGTGCGCAGGAGGTATAGGCCTCCCCATAGAGCCAGGACTGTATAGAGCGCCGGTTCGCGCCATGCTGCGGGGCTATAGGCCAACA
Source organism: uncultured Saprospiraceae bacterium (assembly GCA_964406855.1). Taxonomy (GTDB): domain Bacteria; phylum Bacteroidota; class Bacteroidia; order Chitinophagales; family Saprospiraceae; genus JAUMBM01. The sequence continues at coordinate 5,867 of CAYOTJ010000109.1, read as the reverse complement.
GCAGCGAAAACGGCGCCAGCATCAGTCCTGCCAGAATGGCAAATACCATAATGGTAAAACTGTACAATTTAGTTTCACGGCTTACCGGAAAAATATAACCCATCAGCGCCAGCGTGAAATGTTTGAGCAACAACAGGGCCAGTATACTGCCGGAAAGCACAAATGTGCGCACCTGAATAGGGCCGGCAGGCCAAAGATGCCAGGCCTGATTGAGCAGGTAAATAAAAAGCCCTGCGTTGAGCAAAAACACCAGATAGATGAGGGCGAAAGGCAGCACGCCTGCCCCTTCGCGCTCGCGGAAAAGTTGGCTGAGGAGATTATCGCTCAAGGCTGCCCGGTAACATTTGGCATACAGGCCCCGAAAAAAAGTAAGCGACAGGGTAGTGAGCAGCAGACTGCCTACGACCATGCCCAGCAGCCATGTATTGTCGGGCTTGATGATGGTGGCCTGCCTGCGCGCACTTTTGGGGGCCGGGCGTCGGGTATCAGCGCCTGAAGGGGCAGCCGAAGCGGCGGAAGGCTTCCGCAATTCAAAGGGATTGCCCGGCACGGCATCAGCGCTGCTGCTATCGGCTGCCGGCGCTGTTACAGATACGGGCTGCGCCCCCAGCCGGGTGCTGAGCTCAAAGGGGTTGGCGGCAGCCTGCCCGCTCAAAGCGCCGGCTAAGGCCGTCAAGCCCAATAACCATAAGGAAAACCGTACCACTTTTTTGTACATCTGCCGGGTTTGGCCGCAAAATTAAGGATTCCTCCGCATTGTGCGTATCCCTTTTGCGTTGTTAATGCGTTGTTAATTCAATACGTGGTTCGCCAAATTGTATTTTCTTTGGCAGCGCGTTGGCTTTCAGGCGTATGGCACAAGCGAAAAAGCATAAAAATACATGAACTACGGAGCCATTCGGCGGGTGATTTTATTAGGCGTAGTTTGTTTGGTAGGTATTATTGCCATGCAAACCTACTGGGTTATCAGCACCTGGAACCTGAACGAGGAGGAGTTCAACAACAAAGTGAAGCTGGCCTTGTATCGGGTAGCTTCCAGTCTGGCCGGTATGAACGGCGCAGAGCTGCCCTCCCGGGAGGTCATCAAGCAGCGGGCCAACAATTATTTTATTGTAAACATTGCCAATGAGTTTGAGGGCGGTATGCTGGAGCATCTGCTGCAAAAAGAATTTGAAGCGCTGGCTTTAGATATCGACTACGAATATGCCGTTTTTGATTGTCATACCAATGAAATGGTATATGGGGGCTTGTGTAGCGCTACCCCCGAGCAGGTAAAACCCAATATAGAACTGGGGCGCCTGCCCAAAGAGAAGGACGCCAATCTTACCTACTATTTCGGCGTGAAGTTCCCGACCCGCTCCGGCTTCCTCCTCGACCGGATGCAGTTGTCGATCTTCCTGTCGGGGGTGCTGGTGCTCACGTTGCTATTTTTTGTGTATTCCATGTCGGTGATCCTGCGCCAAAAGAGGCTGTCGGAGATGCAAAAAGATTTTATCAACAACATGACCCACGAATTTAAGACGCCCTTGTCTACCATCCGAATTTCTGCGGGCGTTTTCGCCCGCGATGAACATATCCGGCAAGACGCCCGCCTCAGCAAATACGCCGAAATCATTCTGGAACAGAACGACCGCCTCAACCAGCAGGTAGAAAAGGTGTTGCAGTTGGCCAAAATCGAACAGGGCAACTTCAACCTCAAAAAAGAAACCTGTTCCTTAGCTGAAAACCTGGCGCCCGTGTTAGATAGCACGCATCTGCGCATAGAGGCGGCCGGAGGCCGGCTCATTACCCATTTTCCCGCTGAGCTTCCCATTGTAGAAGCTGATCGGCTCCACCTTTCCAATGTGCTTTATAATCTCCTCGATAACGCCATAAAGTATTGCCGCGCCGCGCCGGAGGCCACGCTTCGGGTATGGCAGGAGGCCGATTGCGTACTCATCAGCATCGCGGATAACGGCATCGGGATCAGCCGTGAACACCAGCAGCGCGTTTTTGATAAATTCTACCGGGTGCCTACCGGCGATGTGCACGACGTCAAGGGGTTTGGGCTGGGGCTCTTTTATGTAAAGCGCATTTGTGACGCACATGGCTGGAAGATCAAACTCGCCAGTATCCCGGGCGAAGGCACCACCATTACCCTTATGCTGAAAAAGCGGACCAATAAGGATAAACAACAAAAAACATCCCATGAAAGCACGGTTGCTCTACGTTGAAGACGATGAAAGCCTCGGGTTTGTTACCCGCGATCACCTCGAACTGCAAGGTTATCAGGTTGTCCACTGTGCCGATGGCCCCTCGGCCTTAATTGCTCTTCGCGAAGGCGAATTTGACCTCTGCCTCCTCGATGTCATGCTGCCGGGCATCGACGGCTTTTCCCTGGCTGAGGAAATCCGACGTAAAAACGCCGATGTGCCCATCCTCTTCCTCACCGCCAAATCGCTCAAAGAAGATCGCATTCGCGGCTTGCGCTTAGGCGCCGACGACTACGTCACCAAGCCCTTCAGCATCGAAGAACTCATCCTGCGCATAGAGGTATTCCTGCGCCGAAGCCGGGTGTCGGGCGCCCCCAAAGATTACTACCAGATCGGGCAGTATGAATTTGACTACGCCAACTTGGAACTGCGCATTAGCGATGAGGTCAAACGACTCACTCAGCGCGAAGCCGACCTGCTGCGCTTCCTCTGGAAGAACAACAATCAGGTGGTCAAGCGATCTTCCATACTCGAAACCGTCTGGGGAGAAGACGACTACTTCTTAGGCCGCAGCCTCGACGTGTTTATCTCCCGCCTGCGCAAATACCTCAAACACGACGAGCGCATCCGTATCGAAAACATCCACGGCGTAGGGTTTTGTATGCAGGCCTGAGCGCTATACCGCGCGTCGGCAGGTTTTGTGCACGGAGACGCACAACAAACCAGAGGCCTGTTTACAGAACCTGCCAGCGCAAACTATAAACGCCTGAAATGACGCCAAAGACAATACTTTTTATGTATTTTTCCGGGAATGGCTTATCTTTGCGTCTCCGTTGGAAAAACCGGGGTTTAAAAGATTGACCCACAGGTTGTTGACGGGCAAAAACATTGAGTAATGTAACGCCGCTTCGGGCAACCGGCGGTTTACCAGACACTGACTAAAAATACTACCTTACGATGGCACTGATTGGAAAGATCAGAAAGAACTCCTGGATCATCATCGTCTTTATCGCTTTGGGCGTAGGGGGATTTATCCTCATGGACATCATGACCGCCAACAACGGCCCCGGCGGAGGCGGCTCCCAAATGGTCATTGGTGAAGTGGAAGGCAAGAAGTTCGATCGCAATGACTTTGAGCGCACCTATGGCATGTTGTACCAGAACTCTGGCGGCAACTCCTATGCCAATCGCGGTCAGCTCTGGAATTGGTTCATCGAAAACGAACTCATTACCCGTGAAGCCGAAGAACTCGGCTTGGGCGTCAGCCGCGACGAAGTCCGCGATCTCGAATTCGGCGAAAATCCCAGCCCCATCATCCAACAGCGCTTCTCCAATCCGGCGCAGCCGGGAACCGTCGACCGTCAGCAGCTTGACAACCTCAAACAGCTCATCGACGAAAACCGCGTTCAGGAAGCCATCGAACAAGGTCAGTTGGCCCCGTCGTTCCCCGATTATTGGCTCCACCAGCGCAAAGAAATCGTAAAGGACCGCCTCCAGTCGAAAATGGTTGCCCTCGTAAGCAAAGCCATGTATACGCCCACCTGGATGGCCGAAATGCTGTATCAGGAGCAAAACCAGTTCTTCTCCTTTGCTTATGTCAAAGCAGGTTATGATGCCGTTCCCAATGAGGAAATTGCCATCACCGACGAAGACATCAAAGACTACCTCAACCGCAACGAGGCCCGCTACACCCGCAAAGAAGAAACCCGCCGCGCCGATTATGTAGCCTTCACCGTAACGGCTACGGCAGCCGACTCGGCCGCCATCCGCAACCAGATCGCCGGTCTCATCGACGAGTTCCGCACTACCGATAACGACTCTGCTTTTGTGCTCCGCAACGAAGGCGTCATCTCGCCCGCTTATGTAGGCAAAGAAGCTTTAGGCGCCGCTGCTGCCGACTCGCTGGGCAATATGCCCATTGGCAGCGTATACGGCCCCTACATCGAAGGCGGCATGTACAAAGCCACCAAACTGCTCGACCGTCGCGTTATGGCCGACTCGGCCGACTCGCGCCACATACTCATTCAGGCCGCTACGCCCGCAGCCTTCCCGCAGGCCGAAAAAACCATCGACAGCCTCATGACGCTGTTGCGCGGCGGCGCCGACTTCACCGAGCTGGCTACCAAGTTCAGCCAGGACGGCGGCAGCTCTTCCAATGGCGGCAAATATGAAGGCACTACGCCTGGCGCTTTCGCGCCGGCCTACGACAGTCTGCTCTTCATCACCGGCCAGATCGGTCAGCTTTACAAAATCAGAACTTCCTACGGCTATCACATCGTAGAGGTACTCAAGCGCAGCAGTAATACCACCCAGCGCTTTAAGGTTGCCCACCTTCAGGAGGCCATCGTACCCAGCAAGGAAACCCAGGATGCAGCCTACGACAAAGCTTCTGTTTTCATCGCCAAGAACAACGATCTCGAAGCGCTGCGTCAGGCTATTGGCGCCGATAAGTCCATTTCGGTTAAAACTACCGGCCCCTTACTGCGCAACGACTTCCTTTTCGACGAGTTGGGCTATAGCAATGATACCCGCGAGATGATCTGCTGGCTCTACGCTGCCGACGAAGGCGACGTATCCGGTAACGTATATACCTTTACCGATGAAACGGCTTACTACGACAGCAAGTATGTCATCATCGGCCTCCGCAGCGTTCAGCGCGCCGGCCTGCCTTCGGTTGAGGAAATCCGCGATGAAATAGAACTCCAGGTCATCAACGAGAAAAAAGCAGAAGTCCTTAAGCAACGCATGCAGGGCAAGAGCAACCTCAATGAACTGGCTTCTACCTTCGGCGCAACCGTTGATACGGTCAACAACGCTACCTTCAGCCTGCCTTTTGCTGAAGGCCTCGGCAATGAACCCAAAGTCATCGCCTCTGCCTCAATACTCGATCAGGGCCAGATGTCGGCGCCGGTCGCCGGCGAGTCGGGCGTATTTATGCTCCAGATCATCAGCAAGCCGCAAATGACGCCGGCCTCCAACCTGCAAGCTACGCGCCAGCGCGCCAACTCGCAATTCCGCGGCCCGGTGGTCAATAGCCTCGTCACCACCATGCGCGATATGGTCGATGTAGAAGACAACCGATCTACTTTCGACTGCGGCGCTGTGCAGCAATAAACAGTCTGCTACGACTAAGTCGCTCCTTCACCAGAGCAAGATAAAAAGCCCGGATGGTTTTTACCGTCCGGGCTTTTTATCTTGTGCTGAAAACCACGGCATACCATGTACAAGGCATTATACCTCAGTCCAATGATTCCTTCGTTCAACCTGAACGAAACCGCGTCTCCTCCGGCGATCATGGCTTCGTTATAGCGACACTAATTCAAATGGTGTGGTAA
>CAYOTJ010000109.1:0-330 GCA_964406855.1 uncultured Saprospiraceae bacterium | reverse complement strand
CTCCTCAACGCCGGAGAAGGCATAGGCCAGATCGAACTCTACCTCGAAGTGGACGATGTAGACGCGCTCTGGGATGCCATAAAAGATAAACTCAGCGGTCTCACCGTTCGGGCGCCCTTCAATCGCGAGTACGGTATGCGCGAGATACACATTGGCATTCCCTACACCCATGCGCTGCTGTTTATAGGCCAGGCAATCCGAGACGTATAAGCCGCGTTTTGAATTGGAGGGCTGTCGCAGCGGGCCTTTAGCAGCCTGCTCAAATAACGAAAATGCCCAAGGCCCGCTGCGCCAACGCCCATCCTCACTTCGTTCGGCCGGGTAAACGTC
>CAYOTJ010000108.1:0-9406 GCA_964406855.1 uncultured Saprospiraceae bacterium | reverse complement strand
GCACCCGCCGAGCTCAGACAATTGGCCGATCACGCCTTTGTACTTGACAAAGGCGTGGATGCAACCAATCCGTGCCGCGTGTTTATAGGCGTGGAAACCCATGAGACAGAGTCGGGCCAGCTTCTTATCGATGGGATTGTGCCGGGTACGCCGGCGCAGAACGCAGGCTTGCGCCAAGGCGATGTCATCTTGGCGATGGATGACCAAACCGTTGATTCGCATGAGGCGCTGCTACAAGCCCGCAGTAAACGCCAGGCAGGCGACGCCTTTGTATTGGCCATCTTGCGCGATGGCGCACGCCTGGAGGTTCCGGCTCAATTCAAGGCGTGCAGCGAAGCCGAAAAAGCTGAACATCAGCAGCGTTTGGCTAAGGCCCAATCGATGCTAAATACCTATCGCGAAGCCATACGCGAAGGTCAATCATCGTGGACAGAACGGCCCATCCTGGGTATCTACCCCGGGGAAGAGACAGCAGAGGGATTAGCCATCGAGAGCGTTATCGGCGGCAAGGGGGCTGAAGCCGCAGGCTTGCGCAGCGGCGACGTAATTACAGCCATAGACGGGCAGTCAATAGGCCGTAACCGGGGTGTTGCTCCTGCCTTGTCGAACTACCAACCGGGCGAGTCGGTAACGGTGGCTTACCTGCGCAATGGCCAACCCGGACAGGCAGTAGTGACGCTAAGCGCTGACCGAACCCATTTCCGCCATGTGGTTGAGCGCGACCCTTGCGCCGTCTTCATTGGCGTATATACCAACGACGGCGCCGAAGGGATAACCGTTACAGGCGTCATTGACAATACGCCTGCCCAAAACAGCGATATTCAGCCAGGAGACAAGATATTGGCTATTGATGGAAAAATAGTTAAAACACATCATGAACTGCGCGCTGGTCGCGACTTGCACAAGCCCGGCGATGCCTTCCAACTGACGGTGCTGCGGAATGGCGCAACAATGGTGATTGACGCGCATTTTCTGACCTGCGCCACACAAGCCGGCCCCACCCAAACGACAGAAGAAGCAGTAACTACTTTAGAGATTGAGGATAACATTGAAGCTGAAGTAGCGCCTCCTATGCTGCCCGCAGTAGAAATTGCTCCCGATCGGGAACTGCCACTCGAAGTTTACAACGTGTTCCCTAACCCTACTTTCGGGTTAATCAACCTCCGTTTTGAAGGTGCGGCTGCTCCTACGGTAGTGCGCATACAGGATGCAACGGGCAAGGTGGTATTTGAGCGCTCAATGCTTCAGTTTGGCGGGCAGTTTAATGAGCAGATCAACCTCAGCGGCAATCCTCCCGGCACGTATTCTGTGACCATCCTGCAAAATGGCCGCGTGCGTACCACTCAACTGGTACTGATGCCTCGGGTGTAAATACGCCATACATCCCGATAAAAAGATCCTCCGGCCGGCTGCTGTATATTGTAGCCGGCCATTTTTATACCTGTATTATTACTCCCAAGCGAAGATTTGTATATCTTTATGCGTCTGTTGTAGTTTTCTGTTAACCCTGAACTATTTTCGCGCTCTTTACTGTTACGCGGGTAGGTTTTGTGCATATACAAGCTAGCTGGTTTATACGCGCCGCTTACACAAAATACATTGCCCGTGCGATATAAGAAAGTGGTTCGTCTATTTAAACATTATGCAGTACTCATCTAATCCACAATTGGATTTGGCCTACGACTATGTTTGTCAAACCAACAAAAATATTTTCCTTACGGGCAAGGCGGGTACCGGGAAAACGACTTTTCTGAATCGCATTCGCCAGGAACCGCTTAAGCGCATGGCGGTAGTAGCGCCTACGGGCGTAGCGGCCATCAATGCCGGTGGCATGACCATCCACTCTTTCTTTCAACTGCCTTTCGGCCCTTTTTTACCGGGCGCCACTCAGGACGCCGCTCGTCAGCGCCGTTTTACCCGCGAAAAAATACGATTGATTCAAAGTCTTGATTTATTGGTCATTGACGAAATCAGTATGGTGCGTGCCGATCTGCTGGATGGCATAGATGATGTGCTACGCCGTTATCGGGATCGCTTTCAGCCCTTTGGCGGCTTACAGTTGTTAATGATCGGCGACCTGCATCAGCTTCCGCCGGTAGTTAAAGACGACGAATGGGATATGCTCCGCTCTCACTATGATACGCCTTATTTTTTTAGCAGCCAGGCATTGCGCCAAACCGATCCTGTAACCATTGAGCTGAAACATATCTACCGCCAATCTGACAGTACCTTTATTGATCTGCTCAACCGCGTGCGCGATAACCTGATCGATCGGGAAGTGCTTGATATACTCAACAGTCGATTTCAACCCAATTTCAAACCAACGGAAGAAGAGCCCTATATCACGCTTACCTCTCACAATGCGGCAGCACAGCAGATTAATCAGCAGAAGTTGGGAGAACTGCCCGGTAAGGTTCACCGCTTCAAAGCAGTCATTACGGGTGAATTTCCAGAGCATGCCTACCCGGCCGAGGTCACGCTCGATCTCAAGATCGGAGCCCAGGTGATGTTCATCAAAAACGACCTGGCGCCTGAAAAACGCTACTACAACGGCAAAATTGGCCAGATAACGGCTATCGGCAATGAAAGCGTCAGCGTGCGTTGCCCTGGCGACTCAAACAGCATTACAGTAGGCGTAGCAGACTGGAATAACCTCAAATTTACCCTCAACGAAACCACACGGGAGGTATCGGAAGAAATCCAGGGTACATTTAGCCAGTATCCGTTGCGATTGGCATGGGGCATCACCATTCACAAAAGCCAGGGACTTACTTTTGAGCGGGCCATCATCGACGCCCAGGCAGCTTTTGCACACGGGCAGGTATATGTAGCCCTTAGCCGCTGCAAAAGCTTTGAAGGCGTTGTGCTGCGCACCCGACTTGAGTCTTCCAGTATCCGCACCGACGGCATTGTACGCAACTATACAGAAGCAGCCAATCGGAATGCGCCTGACGAAAATCGCTTACTGATTGCCAAGGCGGCTTACCATCAGGCCCAAATACGCGACCTGTTCAGCTTCAAAGACCTCAAGCGCTATTTTGAACAAATGAACCGGGTGTTCATGGAGCATGAATCGAGCCTGCTGGCTGAGGGCTTCCGCGCATTTAAACAACTGGCGTTAGATGCTGAACAGCACCTCTTTGAAGTTGCCAGGAAGTTTGCACCCCAATTGGAGCGATATTTCGCCCTGGCCTCGCAACCCGAAGAAAATGAAGCGCTACAGGAACGTCTGAAAAAAGGCGCCGCCTGGTTTGCCGATCAAATCGACCAGAATCTGATCCCAGCAGCTAAGGCCGTCGCCATCGTAACCGATAATAAAGCAGTGCGAAAGACGGCGCTGGATACTTTTGAAAGGCTCGATAAGGAACTCTTTGTCAAAGGCGCCTGCTTTCGATTAGTGCGGGAGAGCGGTTTCATCGCTCAAGAGTTGTTGCGCGCACGCACCAATGCCCAACTTGACTTTGAAGCGCCTCAAACAGTGCAGCCCGGTTCTGCGGCACGGGCTTTTGAAGCTGTTCGAAACAGCCCGCATCCCGAGCTTTATGCCCGGCTGAAAAAATGGCGCGAAGATGAAGCCGCTGATAAAGGAGTAGAGTTATATATGGTCTTTTCCACCCGCTCGCTGCTGGAAATCGCTGAACAACTTCCCATGCGCACGCAAGAGCTCAAAAAAGTACGCGGCGTGGGCGCTGCCAAGGTTAAAGCTTTCGGCGACGCACTACTCACCATAGTTCGGCATTACTGCCAGGAAAAAGGGCTCGCTCCTGTTACGTTGGAGCTTATGGAGGCTGAGTCAGAGTCCGAAGGGCCTCAAAAGCCCCCCAAGGTCAATACTAAGGTTGTTTCATTGGAACTCTTCAAAGGAGGCATGGCAATTGACGATATTGCACGGGAACGCGGATTCGTGCGCAGCACAATAGAGAACCACCTAAGCCACTTTATTCGATTGGGCGAACTCGCTTTATACGACTGCATAGACCCTGATCGGGCGCAAGCGATTGAGAATTTGTATGCAGAAAATCCCGAACGCAGCAAAAATGAACTCAAAGAAATCCTCGGCGACGCTTACAGCTATGGAGAAATAGAGATGGTGAGACAATACCTGCTCTGGAAAAATGAGCAGGGCTAATAGATATGAACTGTTACTTACGCCCCTAAATGAGTACTCCCAACGCCCCCTTGAGCATGCATTTAACCAAGAATTAAACTCCCTGCATTTCCTTACGCAGTACATTTGCGGTATGCCCCTGATATGGGGTATGTAAACGTGGGTTGCTATGAATAAAAAAATGTATATTTTTTTGGCAGGCATATTCCTGACCTCAGGCTTTTTCACAGTTAGCGCTCAGCTTATAACCCAGGGTTGGCAGTATGCGCAGGGGGCACCCGACGAAAAGCTGCAAGAGCCGTTGTCGAGGCGGCCGGCAAGGATCGATAGCATCGTACAACTTCCTCATCGCGTAGATCGCCCTAATACCGCACTGTGGTATACACGGCGGTTGTTATTGAGGGCGCCCATATACTTGTATGTGCAAGCCGACGATGGAGCACAACTCTGGCAAGATGACCAACGACTTATTCCGGATGAAAACAGCATGGTATTGCTTCAGGGCAAAGCCGATACTTCAACGCTTTGTATAAGAGTTCTGAATAATGCTGTAAAAGGCGGGCTCTCTAATGTAAACTTCAAAGAGCTTTCCAATTGGAATGCTTTTGCCCACTACAAACGAGCTGGCGATAGTATTGCGCTCCTCCAAATGGCGATGTTGCCTTCTTTGGAGGTAGCCGATATGAATCCGGGCGCTCCTTCGCCCATTAGCAGAAGTTTCACGGGTAAGCGTCTTTCTTTTACTGCTTGGGGAGACAGCCAAGGCGGATGGGATACTTTTGCATTGATAGTCAACCAATTGTCCCAACACACTGACGATGCCTTTACCATCGGGCTGGGCGACCTCACGGCCAATGGCCGCGATCCTGTACAGTGGCTTAGCTTCCAACAAACGCTGGCGCCAGTGTTACAGCAGCGACCTGCCTTCCTTATTGCAGGTAATCACGACTACGACAATTACTACGAGGATCTCACCCCGCGCCAATACCTTCAGCATGTGCATGGGACAACCGGGGGCCCTTCTTATTTTGCATGGCAACAGGGCTATGCGTGTTTTATATCCCTTGACCCCAACAGCCGTTTCCCATTGGGCTTCGACGATACTCAGCAACAGTGGCTGATGCAGCAACTGCAATCCACTGCCTGGCGCGAAGCGCGGTGGCGTTTTCTGCTGGTACATCAGCCGCCCTATGGCCAAGGATGGAAAGGATACGCTGGCGACAGTTGTATACAAGAGTTGGTAGACAGCTTAGCCGAAACCCATGGCATCGACTTTGTACTTTCAGGGCATATCCATGACTACGAGCGACTCAGCCGACGCTATGGCCGGCAAAAGACGCATTTTCTGATATTGGGCGGCGCCGGCGGCGAGTTGGAACCAGCAGAGTCAAACCTCACTCCCGTTATGGACCGGGTTATCAAACTCCACCATTATGCACATTTCCGCACCGGAAAAAGAATGGTAATGCTCACTATCAGAGACACGCAGGGGAGGTTACTGGATAAAAAGCGGTTCCGAAAGTAGTTAGATTTTTTTTATTCCCTAAAGCATATAAGCCATGTGTAAACCTGTAATACTGACCGTCATCGTTTGTTACCTCGGCCTGTCGGCATTAGCCCAACGAGCTACCGAAAATGTATTTCTTATCACGCTTGACGGGCTGCGCTGGGAGGAACTTTTCGGCGGCGCCGACGACAGCCTTATCGTAGACACCCAATATGTACCCGATACTGCCCTGCTAAAAGAAGCATTCTGGGCAGATACGCCAACGCTTCGCCGCAGCAAATTGATGCCCTGGTTTTGGTCGAAGATAGCTGAAGAGGGTCAACTCATTGGCAATCGTCACTTGGGAAATAAAGCCGCCGTAACCAATTTTATGTGGTTCTCCTACCCGGGGTACAACGAAATACTAGTTGGCTATAGCGACCCCAACATCAATACCAACAATAAAATTCCCAACCCAAACATAACCATACTGGAGTGGCTCAACCGCCAACCTGAGCTCAAAGGCCACGTAGCCGCTTTTGGCTCTTGGGATGTTTTCCCCTTTATCATCAATGAACCCAGAAGCGGTATACCCGTCAATGCAGGCTTTGAAAAAGCAACCGGTGAAAACCTCACGGTAAAAGAGCAGTTTCTCAATGAACTTCAAGACCAGATTCCAAGTCCTTGGAATAGTGTGCGTCTGGATGCTTTCACCCACCACTACGCACTGGAATACCTGCATAAAGCACACCCGAAGGTGCTGTTTATCTCCTACGGCGAAACCGATGACTTTGCCCACGACGGACGCTATGACCACTACCTGCACGCGGCTCATCGTACAGATGAATTCATCAGACAGCTTTGGGAGTTTTGCCAGCAAGACTCCTTTTATGCAGGCAAAACAACCTTTGTCATCACAACTGACCATGGCCGAGGTGATAACCCGAAAGCCGAATGGACATCCCACGGCAAAGGTTTTAAAGGATCCAACGCTATTTGGATGGCCCTCTTAGGCCCGGATACGCCTGCCTTAGGCGAACGCGCCGATCAAGCACAATTCTGGCAAAACCAAATAGCCAAAACCGTGGCCGCCCTGCTGGGCTACGATTATAGCAATGAAGAGGAAGTAGGCCCTGTAATTCAAGGCGCACTTCGATAACAAGTTCTCACAAATGACTCATCCCGAGCCCGGGCAATTGCCCTGACTCGGGATGAGACAGTTATTTGACGGCAATAAGCTGCGTTGCTTATGCCGTATTCGGTATTATTCTTCCTGCTGTTTTTGCTGCTCTTCTTCTTCGGCCTTTTGGTTCTGAATTTTGTTCAGAATTAGGGCGGCTTTCATGAGGAAGTCGTCATGGTACTCAGTATATTCATTGTACACCATCATAAGGCGTGCCGCATCATAGGCTGCCGACTTAGGCATCAACTGACGCGCAGCGATGGGGTGCAACCAATACTCGAGGTTGTTGGTGCGCAGGTACGAACGGTCCATCTCAAAGTTGACCACTACCGAGAGCTTATTCAGCGAGAACAGATAGTCTGTTTCACGGTTGAGGTCCTTTTGGATATCGATGATGTTCACCCGGTTAAAACTGAACCCGGTGCGCTCACAAAGGAAAATATCACGACGACCATCAAAAACGATGAGGTCTCGGATACCGTACTTCTTGAAGTTTTTCAACAAGAAGGTCTTAATCGGCATTTTGGAGGGCCGTAATTGGCGAAAAGCGCCTTGTAAATGGGCGTCTTCCAGGCGAAAATCTTCTTCAAACGGGCGCCTGCGGCGCGTGCGCATGTTGAACACTTCTTTTGCCCGGCCAATGGTGTGGCCCAGGTCATTGGTACGGGCATAGACGTTCACAACGTCTACGTTGGCATTGTTAACCCAGCTCTCAATGAAAATTTTGTTGCTTCCGTATTCAAATACCAGCAAGGCAATTTCACTGATGGCGTAAAAGTTGGGATAACCGCCGTAAATGTTCCCGTACTTGAGCTCCAGGAATGCTACAATGTTGTTGTTCCCGGCTGATTGGTAATTTGGATTTGATCTTTGTTGCTCTTTCATAGTCGTTCTCGGGCGAAAGCTTTCATTTGTTGTTGATTCCCCATCTCGCAGCTACTTTTGGGCAAGCCCAAACAGCTCGCTGCATTTCGAGCCAGTAAAATTAAGGCATTCATTGGAATTAGTGGCATACAATCTGTTTAAGACGCGTTTTTTTTATGATTTCTCCAGTAAAAACTGACCTTTCTCATAAATTTTCACGCCGTCTGCCCAAATTTCACCACTTTCCATCATACCTGCTATCATATCCCAGTGTACCGAAGACTGGTTTTTGCCGCCTGTTTGTAAATAAGCCTGGCCAATGGCCATGTGCACAGTGCCGCCTATCTTCTCATCAAAAAGGATATTCTTGGTAAACCGATCAATGCGGTAGTTTGTTCCGATGGCCGCCTCGCCAAAGCGTCGCGTACCTTCCATTTGAAAAACCCGGTCGAGTACATCCTGTCCCTGTCGGGCTTCCCACCGGGTTATATAACCATCTTCAACCCATAGGGTAACCCCCTGCACCTCGCGGCCTTGATAAATAGCAGGGTAGTCGAAATGAACAATGCCATTTACGGCATCTTCTACCGGGGAGGTATACACTTCTCCACTGGGCATGTTGGTTTGCCCGTCAGAGTTGATCCATACCCTCCCCTCAGTGGAAAAGCGGATGTCAGTTTTATCGCTGAGGTAGCGAATTTCTTTGCACCCATTCAAATAGTCGACGATGTGCTGCTGGGAGCGCCTTACCTCCAGCCACGATGCAATGGGGTCTTCATCGTACAGACGGCAGGCAGTATAAACAAATTGCTCATACTCTTCCAGCGACAAGCCCGCCTCCTGGGCCGATGCCTGCGTGGGAAACTGGCAAAGACACCGTTTGAGCGAACGGGTTGCCGTGCGCTCAAAGTACACTTTTGACAATGGCGCAAGCGCCTCCTGCCTGATTTTACTCTTGGCAGGGTCAATCTGCTGGTCTTCCCTCAGGTTAAAAGGCGCCCGAATGAACAGGTAGGCATCGAAGCGCTCCATAGCCTCCCGGTACAGCGCCGACACATGCGCCAGTTGATCCCCCTCGCCTTCCATAAGAAGCAGTCGGTTTTGCTCCCGAAACTCCAGTTCAGTCTCCATGTGGGCGCCGGCGCGCAGCGCCTCCCGGTAAACTTCCCGCACTAAGGGCTCGGCTAAAGTAGTCGAGCGTACATACAGCCGCTCGCCGGGTTGGAGGGAGAGACAGTAGTTGACCAACAATTTGGCATATCGGTTGAGTACGTTATCCATGATGGCATTGTTGTATGGTGTCAATGCTTTGGGCATTCATTACCACTGTTTGGCTAAATAAGGATACCTCAGGTGGTACTGGGCCTTGACCATATCCAGCACTTTAGCCCGCAGTTGTTCTATGTTCTCCTTGGTTACAGCCGATACGAAAATGGCTTCCGATCCAAACTGGTATTGCAAGCTCCCCTGCAGACCGCCTTCTATTTCCTGCCTGGCCTCCTCATCAACGTAAGGGTCGTAGTTGAGCTCCCGATAAAGATCAATCTTATTGAAGATCAGCAGCGTAGGCTTATCTTGGGCGCCTAACTCCTGAAGGGTTTTCATCACGGTGCGGATATGATCTTCATGCTGCGGGTGGGCAATGTCAACCACATGTAGCAAAATATCGCTCTCCCGTACTTCGTCCAGCGTCGATTTAAAGCTCTCTATAAGGTGATGCGGCAACTTGCGAATGAACCCCACCGTGTCGGAAAGCAAAAAAGGA
>CAYOTJ010000107.1:0-9453 GCA_964406855.1 uncultured Saprospiraceae bacterium | reverse complement strand
CACCAGCACCGCCGTAGCTGCGCCGGTGCTGGTGTTGATCACATAAAGCCGGGCTTCGCCGGTAGTTTGTTTGTAGCCAATGGCGTAAAGCTCACCCGTGTTGGGGCGAAAATCCATGCCGCTGAGCTCCTGGTCATCGGCTATGCCGCTGATGGAGGTCATAGACATGACCATACCCGGGTTGGCAGCATCAAAGGAAACTAAGTTATTGCCCGAAAGCCCGTATACGAGCTGAGCTTGCAGCCCCTCAGATGCGCCTATTGCCAGGGCCGTAAGTAGAAGAAGTCGCCTGATGTGGCGGGCCAGTATCCCTTTTGGTTTTCTGGAATTAGTGATGGCTAACCTCATAACGTTATTTTGAAGTTGAAAAAAATTGCGCTAACGTTTGAGGGGAGATTTTGTAAAAGACACAAAGTAGGAGCGCTAAATGTATACCAATGACCTACTTACGAGATAGGCCTAAAATGCGGATTGGGCAGACGGCCAAAAAATTCACTTTTGTTTTTTGAGGTGGCGGCCGGGGCAGCGGTGGAAGCGGTATACCCTGTTTTAGCCTGCGGAATAGCGCAGCGTATATTCCGCAGGCTAAAACAGGGTATAAGAGCGGACGACGCGGTGGCAGGGTGGGGCGTAGCGGTAAGGTATGTTTTGCCGCTACGCCCCACCCTGGCAGCCCCCAAAAAAAGAACCCGGGCATCTGGTTTATGGCCAGACCCCGGGCTCGTTTATATTGCCTTCATTTGTGCCGTATTGCTTGCCGGGCAGGCGCCGCTATGCATTGGCGCCTGAACCCAGACAAGTTAGTTGGCTGCTTTCAGCAGGCGCTTCGTGGACACTTCGGCCTGGTTGGCGATGCGTACCATGAGCAGCCCATCGGGCAGATCGCTCAGGTCGAGCTCAAAGCGTTCAGATGCCTGCGGAATGCGGCGTTGTACCAGTAGTCGGCCTGCGCTATCGAAGATGGCGAGGTCGAGGTCGGTAGTAGTAGCGGTGTGGAACACCAATGCTACATGGTCTTTAGCGGGATTGGGCTGCACCTGCCATTGGTTGTGGGCAGGCAGCACATCCTGGTTGGATACAATGACCACCTCGATGCATTGGGAAGTGGACGAACAGTTATTTTGCGTAACAATGACTGCGTAATTGCCGGTAGCGTCGGGGGTGAAGGAGCTGTCAGTGGCCCCGTCAATGGGCATATTGGTAGCGCAGTTGATCCACTGGAAGGTGGCGTTTTGTGCCGCTGCCGTAAGGGTGATGCCCGTAATGGAAACCGCCGTATTGACGGTTGTAACCGACAACGCCAGCATAATGGTAGAATCACAGCCATTGGCGCCTTGCACCGTGGCTATATAGCTACCCGGCTGAGAGAGGTTGGCGCCGTTGAACGGATAGGTCTCGCCTGCGCAGATGTCGGCTGAGATGAAGGTGATGGGCGTAGGCTCCAGCAGCGTGAGGCTGAGGGTGACGATGGAGTCGCAACCATTGACGCTACCGCCGGCAATGACGAACGGATACTGGCCGCTGGCCGTGAAGGTCGTGTTGTTGAACACATACGCCGAATCGCAACTGACGATCTCAATGAGCGTTTCAGCCAGAGGGCGCACCTGAAGGTTGAGGTTTACCACAGAATCGCAACCCAACGAGCTGCTGAGGACAAACTGATAGCTGCCCGACTCGGTGAGCTCCTGCCCCAGATAACTAAACGACTCGCCGGCGCAGATGGAAGCCCCGATGGTAGAGAAGGAAGTGGGGATGACGTCGAGTTGGAGGCGGACGATAGAATCGCAGCCATTGGCGGCAGTCAGGGTCATTTCATAGGTACCTGCTTCCGTGAGCAGCTCGTCATTGAAGGTGTAACCTTCGTCTTGGCAGATGGTAGCCGTCAGCTCGGTGAGGGCTGTAGGCAGCACTGAAAGGTTGAGGGTAACGACGGAATCGCAGCCATTGGCGTTGGCGAGTACGAGCGTATAAGCGCCGGGCTCGGTGTAGAACTCACCGCCAAATTCGTAGGCGTCGCCGGCGCAGATGTCGGCTTCCAGCGTTGTTTGATCGGGCTGGAGAACCGTCAGTTGCAGCAGCAGTATGGAGTCGCAGCCGCCTACGGCGGTGAGGGTATCGGTATAGAGGCCGGATGCTGCATAAAGCTCGCCGCCGAATTCGTAGGTGGCGCCATCGCAGATTGTGGCTTCGATAGGCGTCTGGAACTCGGTGACAAAAGTGAGGTCGAGAATGGCCAGCGAATCACAGCCATTGGCAGCAATACCCAAGGCGGTATAGATGCCGCTTTCGGTGAGCTCAAGGCCGTCGAAAACATAAGACGTGCCTACGCACTGCACGATGGTGGCCAGGCTGGTGGGTAGGGGCAGTATGGAAAGCCTCAGCGTGACCAAGGAGTCGCAGCCATTGCTGCCGTCGAAGACAAAGACGTAATCGCCGCCTTCGGTGAGGATTTCCCCGTTGTATTCGTAAGCGGCGCCTTCACAAATTTCGGCTTCCAGTACCGTTGTTACGGGCGAGGATACGGTAAGCTCCAGGGTTACAAGCGAATCACAACCATTGGCAGCAGTAAACAGTGCGGAGTAGGCGCCGCTCTGAGTGAGCAACTGGCCGTCGAATTCATAGGCTTCATCTTCGCAGATGCTGATGGCGAGGAAGGTAAGCGCATTGGGCAGTATTTCCAATTCGAGTGTCACGAGTGAGTCGCAGCCGTTGACGGTGGCGTATTGGGCAGTATAAGTGCCACTGACAGCCAGTTCCTGGCCGTCGAAGGTGTACGTTTCGCCTTCGCAGATGCTGATGTCGAGGCTGGTCTGGACGTGGGGTAGTACGGTGAGCTCTAAGGTTACGAGCGAGTCGCAGCCGTTGGCCGCCGTATAGAGGGCCGAGTAAGCGCCGCCTTCGGTGAGTATTTGGCCGTCGAATTCATAGCTGTCGCCTTCGCAGATGCCAACTGTGAGCAGGGTGAGAGGATTCTCCAGTACGGTGAGCTCTAAGGTTACGAGCGAGTCGCAGCCGCCGGCCGCCGTATAGAGGGCCGAGTAAGCGCCGCCTTCGGTAAGTATTTGGCCATCGAATTCATAGCTGCCGCCTTCGCAGATGTCGGCTGTGAGCAGGGTGAGGGGGCTTTCCAGTACGGTGAGTTCTAAGGTTACGAGCGAGTCGCAGCCGTTGGCTGCCGCATAGAGGGCCGAATAAGCGCCGCCTTCGCCGAGGGTTTGGCCGTCGAATTCGTAGGTTTCACCTTCGCAGATGGTGATGGAGAGGAAGGTAAGCGGATTTTCGAGCACGGTGAGCTGGAGGGTTACCAGCGAATCGCAGCCTTCGGCTGAAGAGAAGGTAGCTTCGTAGGCGCCGCTTTCCGTGAGCACCTGATCGCCGAATTCGTAACTCTCGCCCTCGCAGATGGATACTTCCAGCGCGCTCCCCAGGTCGGTAAGCACCGTTAAAGAAAGGCTCACTAAGGAGTCGCAGCCGTTAGCCGCAGTAAAAACGGCTTCATACTGGCCGCTCTCGGAGAGCTCCTGCCCATCAAAAGTGTAGCTTTCACCTGCGCAGATGCGCACATCCAGATTGGTGGCCGACGTGGGGCGCACGTCCAGCGTCAGTAGTATGGTGGAGTCGCATCCGTTGGCGTCGGCAAGGACAAATTCATACTGGCCTGCTTCCGACAGTTCTATACCATTGAAGGTAAGCGTTTGGCCGGCGCAGATGCTTTCGCTGAGTTCTATGGTTGTTTCGGGCAGCACCGTCAATGCCAGGGTTACGGTAGAGTCGCAGCCGT
Organism: uncultured Saprospiraceae bacterium; assembly: GCA_964406855.1. GTDB lineage: Bacteria > Bacteroidota > Bacteroidia > Chitinophagales > Saprospiraceae > JAUMBM01. The sequence goes on along the minus strand of CAYOTJ010000107.1, from coordinate 5,672 downwards.
TGGCAGCCGGATAAACGGCCGTATAAATACCCGAATCAAAGAGCTCCTGCCCATCAAAAACAAATACCTCTCCGGCGCATACCGTAGCGCTGAGGGCGGTTTCGGTATTGGGCAATACTTCCAGTGCGAGGGTCACGACAGAGTCACAACCATTGGCTGCTGTAAGTATGGCTTCATAAAGCCCACTTTCAGAGACAAAAGCCCCATTGAAGAGCAGGCTGTCGCCGTCGCATAGGCTGGCTGAAAGTTCTGTAAGGGGTTTCTCTAACAGGGTCAGGGCCAGTGTTACGGTAGAATCGCATCCATTGGCTGCCGGATAAACATAGGTATAGTCGCCGCCCATGGTCAGGGTGTCGCCATTGAAGAAAAGCGTATCACCGGGGCAAATGGCCTCTGCCAAATTAGTGGCGCTATTGGGTAGAACATCCAACGTCAGCAACAAGATGGAGTCGCAGCCGCCCACTGCGGTGAGCGTATCGGTGTAAACTCCGGCTGTAGTGAGGGTATCGCTGCCAAACAGATAAGCTTCGCCCTCGCAAAGCGTCACCGATAGTTCGGTAGTAAAGAAAGATACCTGCGAGAGGCGTAGCGTCACCACCGAGTCGCAGCCATTTACTGCCGCAAAAGTATCGCGGTAAACGCCGTCAGAGGTGAGCGTATCGCCATTGAAAATATAGGCAGACCCCTCACAGATGGAAACCGCCAGTAAGGTGGAAGACTCTGGCAATACGCGTAGCGTGAGGCTTACGATCGAGTCGCAGCCGCCTGTAGCCGTCAGCGTATCGGTATATATGCCCGCCTCGGTGAGGGTGTCGAGATGAAAGAAAAAGGTATCACCCGGGCAGATGGCTGCTGTGAGGTCGGTTTCAAAAAAGGCTACCACACTCAGGTCCAGCGTCACCACCGAGTCGCAGCCGTTGGCAGCCGTCAGGGTGTCGCTATATAAGCCGGTTTCGGTCAGGGTTTCGCCCTGAAACACATAACTGGCGCCGTCGCAAATGGCAGCCGTGAGGTCGGTTGCCGAAGTGGGCAGCACTTCCAGATTGAGGATAACCACCGAGTCGGAGCCATCAGCTGCTGTAAAGGTAGCTGTGTAGGCGCCGGCCTCGCTCAGTTGCTCGCCATTAAAGGTGTACTCATTGCCGCTACAAATGGCGGCATTGATGATGGTATCGTCTACCGTCAGACTGAAAAGCATGCGGCTCAGCGAAGCGGCACTGAGTACAAAACCCACCGCCAGCAGGGCAGCGCCGACCAATAATCCTGATCGTCTAATCCCTTTTGTAAATAGTTGCTTCATAAAAAATGATTTAATGAAATTGATCATATGTGATTTTGGGGATGTTTTTGGGACCTTTTGAAAATACTCGTCAATATGCGAAGCTGCAAAAGGGCGAACAAAAATGATGCAGAAAAGACCTTAATATATTAAAAGGAAATTAAAATCACATTAAATATCAACATACAGTGGAAAACGCAACTCAAAATTCGATCCTTTCCCCAGCTCCGACTGCAAGGTCAGCTCCCCGCGATGCAGCTCTACGATGCGGCGGCACAACGATAGGCCTATGCCGTGGCCGCGGGTAGCATTTTTTACATTTTGGGCCCTATAGAATGGCGCAAAGACGGCTTCGTGTTCGTCGGGAGGTATGCCCACGCCCTGGTCTAAAAAACAAATAGAAAGCGAGTTGGCGCCGGCTGATACGCGAATGGCCACTGAGCGGTCGGCCGAAAATTTGCAGGCATTGTCCATGAGGTTCAAAAAAGCGGTACGCAATAGTTGCTCGTCGCCTTGTATCGTGAGAGCCGACTCGTCTTCGGGCACGGCATCAAAGGTGATGGAAAACCGGTAGTCGGCATGGTTGGCGGCCAGTTCGTCCTGGGCTTCAAAGATGATCTCGTCTACGCGCACGGGCGTGAAGAATAGCCGGCTTTGCTCCATATCCGACTGTGCCAGGGCCAGCAATCCGTTGGTGAGTTTGATGAGGGTGAGGTTGTCGTCGAGTAGCGATTTCAAGGCCAGTTGGTATTCCTCGGCGCTGCGTTCTTTGTCCAGCATCAGTTGTAATTGGCTGCTCATAGCGGCTAAGGGAGTACGCAGTTCGTGGGATGCATTGCTTACAAATTGCTTTTGGGTTTCAAAGGCCGACTCCAGCCTGCTGAGCATATTGTTGAAGTTCATAGCCAACCGGGCGATCTCGTCGGTGCGGTTGCCCTCGTCTATTCGGCTTCCCAGGTCGCGGGCGCCTATCCCGGAGACAGCCGCATTGAGGCGGGCCAACGGCGACAGCACCTGCCCCGCAAAAATCGTCCCCGCCAGCACAATGATGATGATTCCGATGACTAACCCCGCCACCAGCACGTTGCGCAGATTGCGCAGCTTGCTGCGCCCGTAGCGGTCGAAGGCAGAAGCGATCACGACCACATCCTCCTGATTGTCGCTATATACAATGCCTACATACTCTGCCTCGTCTTTCGTAAAAGTCAGCTTTTGCGCTTTGCGCACCCGCTCGATAACCTCCTGCCCGATATGCGCTTCGCCGGCGTTGTTGTTGCTGGCGTAGAGCAGCTTGTTATCAGCGTTAAACACCTGTATCTTTTCGCGCGGCAAGGCATAAATGGTATTCTTATCGATGATGCGCAGCAGCTCCATATTCACCTCCTCTACGCTCACCAGCAACCGCGCCGTGGTAAGGGCGCGGCTCTCTAATCGCGAAAAAAATTCCTCCTGCCTGTAATTTTCCGAAAGCAAATACACCGCCAGCGAGAACGCAGCCAGTATGGTGGCTACAATGACCGTAAACCGTACGATGAGCCTGACCCTGATGTTCATAAAGGCCCGTTTTTGAGGTAGTAGCCCATGCCTGGTTTGGTATGGATTAGCTTGGTCTCGAACTGTCGGTCTATTTTCTTGCGCAGGAAATTGATGTATACTTCTACTACATTGGTGCCTGTATCGAAGTGTATATCCCATACGTGTTCAATAATCTCCTGCCGCGAAGCTACCTTCCCTCCCTTGCGGACCAGAAACTCCAACAGCGTAAACTCTTTGGTCGTCAGGGCTATGGGCTGCCCGGCCCTATGCACGGTATGGTTTATTACATCTATCACCAGATCGGCTACTACCAAGCTCCCGTCCGGCGCTGCCTCTTCTGGTCGGGATGCTGCCGCTTTGCGTTTCAGTAAGGCCTTCATGCGGGCCAGCAACTCTCTGAAATCAAAGGGCTTCACCATATAGTCATCTGCTCCGGCATCAAATCCTTTGAGCTTCTGGTCTACGTTCCCCAGCGCCGTCACCATAATAATGGGCAGCTCTGGTTGGGCGGCCCTTATATCGCGGCACACTTCATAACCATCTACAAAGGGCAGGTTAACATCCAGCAAAACCAGGTCGTAGGGGTTGCTCTGCGCCAGAAAACGGCCCACAGCCCCGTCGGGCGCCAGCTCCACAACAAAGCCGTTTTCCTCCAGCCATGTCTTCACCGGCGCGGCTACCCTGGGTTCATCCTCAATATACAACACGCTCACTGCACCCATAGACCAAATTTGAACCATCCTGCGTCCCGCCGTCGCTATTGTGCGGGCTCCTCGCAAAGATAAGCGCTTAGCCCGTATTTAGCGCCTATACGACATTTGGGGCTTGCGCTATTCCGTTCTTACCCTTCAGGTAGCTTATTTTTTTTGGGGCCCGCCGCATGGCGCCCACCTCCGTATGGCATTTTGCGCGGCGCCGCCACGTCCGCCGTCGCTTCGCTAGTCGGCTAAATCTTCGCTGTGCTCTTCCGGGTAAACGTGTTCCGCTATTATGCCTTCCTCCTTAACCCCGTGGAATAACGCTTCGCTATTCCACGGGGTTAAGGAGGAAGGCATACCGCCACGTCTTCGCTGCGCTCTTCCGGGTAAACTTCACCCCCTGGCCCACCCCCCGTATCGCTAAGCCAAGCCATGCAAATTTCCCTGCCATGAAAGCGATTGAGCGGACTGAAATACGCCCCAAAGGCAGTATTTTCAAGGTTTATGTTAACTTTTTAAAATCTTTTCGATTTCGCGTAACAAAATGGTATATCTGCCGTAAGCAACGCCAGAAACCTTTTAATCTACTTGTTATATGAAAAAAATTACTCTCCTTGCTGTAGCGTTTACGCTATTCAGCACCACAAACTCGTTTGGACAAAACTGGACAGACGTTACTCAAAATTTTTTCAATACAGTGGGTAGTGCCGCAGGATACCAATACGATCCTGCTACGGGTACTTGGAATGCGGCCCTGTTTCTGGCCAATGACGTACTGGGGCAGTACAGCGACGCGGCTACTCAGTCGGATGTACTTGGCGCTTTGGCTGCCTTGCGGGGCGCATGGGCCGACTCGTCGGCCATTGCACTGGAAGTGCAGTCGCTTCGACCCAATGCGATCAACCCGGTGACGGTATTATCGTTGCAACCCGGCACACCTGATTTTGCGGCTACCAATGATCTGCGAAGCCAGGCGTACGCTACGCTCAACATCAACCCCAACAATCCGGCTCAGTCGATCTGGAATGCGGTGCGCACGGCTACGCCGGCCAAGCTAACCCTTGGCACTATTGTACAAACGCCGCTCGATGCCGGCTACTTTGGCCAGGGGTTCGGAGGCAGCGCCGGCTTGTTTGTGACGGCTAACCCCGATCCGGGCCGCTCGTTTTCATTGGGTTACTCGGGCTCGCTGTATGCGCAATACCAGGCTCCTACCAGCACCCCCGCATTGGGCCTTACCGAGTCGGTTGAACCCAGTGCAGCTTCTCTGCCGGCAGGGGTGAACCTGTTTAGCGCGCATGGCTACTTTGGCGCTTATACCGGCTTTACCGTACCGGGTACCAATCGCTTTTTGCGCGGCTATATTGGCGGCGGCGCCATCGGAGGTGTTTATTTTCCGGCTCACGTAACGGCCGCCAACCCCAACAACGTGGGGCGCACCACGGGTACGGGCGGTTTTGCCGAAGCAGGCCTTCAAACGGTCATGGGCAATGGCCTGTTGCGCTCGGGCTTCCGCATTGGTTTAGGCAGCGTATCGAACTCGGGTTATACTTACGAAGTTCGGGATATGTTCCTGATGTATACGCGTCGCAGGCTGGAAATATCCTCACATGCCACCGTAGAGAAGTGGGGGCCGTACAAAGGCGGGCTATTCCTGCGCACGGGCATCGGCTATATCATTGACAGCCCTGCTATTATGAGAGGCAACTAACAATTGGCAGCCCTAAAATGCAACTGGCAACGCAGCGGAAATAAGGCCGCTGCGTTGCCTCCTGCGCTTTAATTTTTTCAATAGATGGTGTTATTTTTACAATAATTGCCCTCGATTCGCACAGAATACGAGAGCAAATTTCTATCTTTGGCCAGTTCGCAAATAATAATCTGGCCATCTATGTTCTTTAATTCACAAGGAAAGGCCGAAGTTACCTACGACGCCATCGTGGTAGGTACCGGCATCAGCGGCGGATGGGCGGCTAAAGAGCTCACGGAAAAGGGACTGAAAACGCTGGTATTGGAGCGTGGGCGCATGGTGCGCCACGGCGAGTACCCAACGGCAGGCCTCGACCCCTGGGACCTCGATCACCGCGACCAAGTACCGCAGGAAGAGCTGAAAAAGCACTATTATGTGCAAGACCGCACAGGCTACGCCGTTCGGCAGT
>CAYOTJ010000106.1:0-9463 GCA_964406855.1 uncultured Saprospiraceae bacterium | reverse complement strand
ATACATCATTCTATACGTTAAGATTTGCAAATCTTAACGTATAGAATGATGTATATGCATTATTTAATACTTTCTCTACATGCCAAACTATATAGCGATCTAAGCAACAAATAAATTTAAGTTTTTGGCATTAACCACATTTTTATAAAAAATCGCTATCTTTGTCGATGAGGGTTCGGCTTACTGCTGCATCCCGTTGTTGTTTATTCATTCAATCTGATGCTGAGTAGCATGTCCAATAAATCATCCACACAATTAGCGCTCTTTGCGGACAGTGTCGCTTCTGCCAACAAAGAGAAAGAGGATTTATCTTCTACTTTTGCAGATAATATGTCTCTTCCTATTCATCGTTGGTTTAGGTATACAGCTGGGTTCTCAGCGTCTTGGGTAAAAGAACTAATTCAAAAGACTGGAGCAAAACGCATTATTGATCCCTTCTGCGGTTCGGGAACGGTTTTATTGGAGAGCGCATTTGCAGGTATCGAAGCGATGGGGGTTGAAGCCCATCCTTACATTTTTCGTATCGCTTCAGCCAAGTTGTGCTGGCAAGAAGATGCCGAAGAATTTAGACACCAGGCTAAAAAACTACTTGCTTTGGCCCAAGAGATAAAAATTGAAGAAGATACTGTTGTTCCTGTACTGATTGAAAAATGTTATCCTCTTACAGTACGAATAAAATTAGAAGCTTTAAAAAGAGCTTGGATGACTATTGATGTTCAGGATTATATAAAAGAGCTAAATTGGTTTGTTATCACTTCAATTTTACGTCTTACATCTCCTGTAGGTACCGCTCAGTGGCAATATGTTCTACCCAATAAGAGTAAAAGTAATGTTATAGATCCGTTTCATGCCTTTGAGGCTAAGGTCGTTCAAATATACCAGGATATGAAAGCTATGCAACAACTGCACAGCACACCTGGCGCTACCCGCGTATACCTTGAAGATGCCAGAAATATGAAATCAATTCCAGATGAATGGGCTGACTTGGTCATTACCTCGCCTCCTTATGCCAATAACTACGACTATGCAGATGCGACAAGGCTTGAAATGACCTTTTGGGGAGACGTTTCAAATTGGGGCGAACTTCACGAAAAAGTACGACAGTATCTGATTACTGCCTGTACACAAAATATTTCTCATTTGGAGAGGGACGCCGATGCAATGCTAAATTCGTCTTTATTGAGTCCTATTGCATCAGAGCTGAGAGATAAATATGTAGAACTTTCACAAGTTAGGCTAACCAAAGGAGGAAAAAAAAATTATCACCTCATGATTATGGCTTACTTCCATGATCTATCTAAAGTTTTCTATGAACTCCAGAGAACTACTCAACCTGATGCAAAAATGTGCTTTGTTATTGGAGATTCAGCACCTTACGGCGTATACATCCCGGTTGATAAATGGTTAGGAGAATTAGCCATCTCAGCCGGCTTTAGCCATTATTCGTTTGAAAAATTGAGAGATCGAAATAATAAGTGGAAAAACCGCAAACATACTGTTCCTCTGCAGGAGGGGCGGTTATGGATTAACAAATAAGCGCTTATGGCAGAATCAGCATCGCATAAATGGGGGCAAATGATTGGAGATTTTCTTGAAGAAGTCTTTGAGAAAGAATTAAAGCGTTTTGCTCAAAAGCATAATTTATTCTTGGATAAAAAAGGCCCAAGAAGAGCCCGGCCAACAAAAAAAGTGAGCTGGATGGATACTTATGGCAATTCACATGATCTGGATTTTGTATTGGAGAGAGGCGGTACAGAGGATAGTATAGGGGAGCCTATTGCTTTCATTGAAAGCGCATGGAGACGATACACGAAACATTCAAGAAATAAAGCTCAGGAAATTCAGGGAGCTATACTTCCTTTGGTTGTAAAGCACCAAAGGCATGCACCATTTATTGGTGTCGTGCTTGCAGGAGCATTTACGGAAGGAGCTCTAAGTCAACTGCGTTCTCTGGGATTTACTATTTTGTATTTCCCTTATTCTGTTATTCTTCAGGGTTTCGCTGCATTTGGAATAAACGCCGATTCAGAAGAAAATACCCTAGAGATTGAGTTCCAACAAAAAATCGAAGCTTGGCGTAATTTCAAACAAAGAGAAGCGCTCGCTCAAAAACTTTTACAGCTAAATCGGCAGCAGATAAAAAAATTTTTCACTAGTCTTGAAAAAGCTGTACAGAGGCAAATTATAACCATTACTGTTACACCGTTACATGGCGTATCCCTAATTGCACAAAATATAGATCAAGCCATTGACCTACTTAAGTATTATCCAAGCCCGTCACTTCAAGCTCTTCCTGTTTTAAGATATGAAATCAGTATTCATTACAGTAATGGAGACAGTGTCAATGCATCATTCTCAAATGTAGAAAATGCTACCTCCTTCCTTTCCTCTTATAATCTACCCAAGCCGCGTCAATGACCTGGTCTTTAATTCTCAATGGTTTCAGGGTGCACTTGGCCTTAGAGCGCGCCCTGTCGGACCATACCGTAGAGGCTTATCTGCGCGATGTGGGCAAGCTGGAGGAGTTCCTGGCGCTGACCAATGCCTCCTGCTTGCCCCATGACGTACAGCGCCCCCAGTTGGAGCATTTCCTGCGGTACTTAGCCGAACTGGGGCTAAGCAAGCGATCGCAGGCCAGGCTGCTATCGGCCGTCAAAACTTTTTACCAGTACTTAGTGGCTGAGGAGATGATAAAAGACGACCCTACGGAACTGCTGCAAGGGCCGAAACTGGAGCGTTCTTTTCCGGAGGTGCTGGCCTATGAAGAAATCCAGCAGATGCTGGCATCCCTTGACCTAAGCACCGATCATGGCCTGCGCAACCGGGCCATGCTCGAAACCCTCTATGCCTGCGGCTTGCGCGTGAGCGAATTAGTGGGGCTGCGACTCACCGACCTGCACTTCGACTTAGGCTTTGTGCGGGTAGTGGGCAAGGGCAACAAAGAGCGCATTGTGCCCATAGGCGACGAGGCCGTCAAGCACATCCGCTTTTACCTCGAAGGGGTACGGCGGCATCTGTCGCTCATCCAGAAAGCAGGAGAAAACATCCTCTTCCTCAATCGGCGAGGCGCTCCCCTGAGCCGGGTGATGGTTTTTGAGATTGTAAAAGCCTGCGCCCGCGCTGCCGGCATTGAAAAAAACGTAAGCCCTCATACCTTTCGCCACTCCTTTGCCACCCATCTGGTAGAGGGAGGCGCCAGCCTTAAGGCCGTACAAGATATGCTGGGCCATGAGTCGATCATCACTACGGAAATTTATACCCACCTCGACACCGACTACCTGCGCGAAACCCTGCTCACCTACCACCCCCGCAACCGCCTACTGCCGCCGCCAGAAAATAAATAGCGCCCAAGCGCAGGCTTTTTTTAAAAAAAGCCCCATCTTATCGGCCAAATAAGGTTGATATGATTACCGAACTGCGCGAGCGCTACAATGCCGACTTCCGGCAAGCCGATTACGACGCCATGATGGACTGGCTGTCGGCCCAGCACAATCACCGCCCCCCTTTTCCGGTGGCTGAAACGCCTGTGTTTGTGCCGCTGGATCTTCGGCGCAAGTTGCTGGCGGGCTGTGAGCACGTGGTTGACGTCATCACGGCGCCTGATTTTTTTGAAAAATCGCTGGCAGCCATCCCCGAAGGCCAGTTTGTGGCCGGGGAATCGAGGGATACGGCCTTTTTACAGATCGACTTTGGCATTTGCCGCGATGAAAGCGGGGCGCTCATCCCTCAGCTCATCGAAGCGCAGGGGTTTCCCTCGCTCTATACGTTCCAGGCGCTGCTGGCCAGGGCTTATCGGCGCTTCTTCAAGATACCCGATCATCTGAGCCACTTTTTCAATGGCCTTGATGATGAAACCTACTTAGCCAAGTTGCGCAGGTTGATCATTGGCAACCACGACCCCGAGAACGTCATCCTGCTGGAAGTGGAGCCCGACAAGCAGGCTACCCGCATCGACTTTTATGTCACGCGCGATGTGTTGGGCGTGCAACCCGTTTGCCTCAGCCAGCTCAAGCGCGAGGGTAGCCGGCTGTACTACGATCGCGATGGCCGCAAAACGCCGGTTCACCGCATTTACAATCGCGTCATTTTTGACGAGTTGCTCAAGCGCGACGACCTCGCCCGCGAGTTCAGCCTCATCGAGCCCGTAGACGTAGAATGGGCGGGGCACCCCAATTGGTTCTTCCGCCTGAGCAAGCATACGCTGCCCATGATTAAGAGTCCCTATGCCCCGGAGTCGCTGCTGCTCAGCGAGCTCGATCGGCTGCCCGATCAGCTCGATCAGTACGTCCTCAAGCCATTGTATTCCTTTGCCGGCTCGGGCGTCATCATTGATGTAAGTGAACGGGATATTGAAGGTATACAAGACCCGCAGAACTTCATCCTCCAGCGCAAGGTCACTTATGCGCCTGCCATCCCTACGCCGGATGGCTACTCGAAGTGCGAAATCCGCATGATGATGCTGTGGGAACCCGGCGCGCCTCGCCCTGAAGCCGCCTGCAACCTCATCCGGCTCAGCAAGGGCATCATGACGGGCGTGCGTTACAACAAAGACAAAACCTGGGTGGGCGGCGCCGTGGGCTTTTTCGAGCCCGACCCGGAGATGGATTAAAGGAATAGCGGGGGAATATCGCTTTAGAGCCATCCCCCGCTATCTGGTTATTTTTCCTGAGCCCGTCGGCGCTCCTCTTCGGCGGCGCTTCGGCGCGACTCGTCTTTTTTCAGGTATTGGTTGCCAAACTTCCAGGTGACATTAAGGTTGACAATGGGCGCTTCCCAACGGGAAACGATATCGAAATTCATGTTCTGGTAGTTGACCTCCCCATACCAAAAGCGCTGGATGATGCCCTCAGCGCTGAGTTGTACGCGCAGCTTGTCGTCGAGGAACTTGCGCTCAATGCCCGCATCAACGCCAAAGAGCGGATCATACGCCATGATGCCATCCAGCCCCTTGCCCTGGTACCAGCCTGTAATTTCCATATTGATGGATGCGGGCAACTTGACGTTCAGTTGAAGAAAGCCGGTGAGGTTCCACTGATCCTGATTGAATTCGGCGCCTAAGTAGTCGGATACATACTGGTTGTAAAAAAGCATGGCGCCGCCATAGCCAGATATTGATTTGTGGATAAAATCGAGGGGAAAGAACAAACTACCTCCATATCGAACGTAGCGATCGAGGTTTACCGTTGTGGCAAAAGCCGCGCCGGTAGCGTCGTCTTGCTCGGTAACCTGCGTAATGGCGTGGTTGGTAAGATCATAGGACAGGTTAAAGAAGGGCTGTTTTTCAAAGGTCAATGAAAACTGGCCGCTATGTGTGAGCTCGGGCCGCAGGAAGGGGTTGCCCTTTTGAAAAGTCAGTGGGTCGATATAAGAAACAAAGGGATTGAGGTCGTAATAGCGCGGCCGCTCGATGCGGTAGCTATAGGCAACGCTCCAGCCTAATTTGCCTGCGAGAGGAGCGGCTATGCTTAGGCTGGGGAACAACTGCTGAAAATGGCGATTGATGGTAGAATCGAGCGTAACACTATAGCCCTCAGAGCGGGCATCTTCATAACGCAGTCCCAGGGAGGCGTCCCAATCGCCTTTTTTGAAGGCAGCGCTTACATAGGCAGCCGCTATATTTTCGTCGAATAGAAACCGGTTGCTAAGTCCCGTATCGTCATCCCATTCTCCGTTGTTGAAGATAGAGGCCGCCAATTCATTATCAAGACGAGCCTGACTGTACTTGGCGCCGGCTTCGGCCCGCCAGTATTGCCCCAACGGATGCTTGTAGTCTATTTTATAAGAATGGATGCGGGTATCGGCGGGTTCTTCATTGCGGCGGTTGTTGAAGTCGGCCCCGATCGTAGACAGATTGGTAACGGCGCTGCGCAGGAAGTAGGCATAGCTGTAATCGGCGGAAAGCTCCCGCCCGGAAGTATCTATTTTCCAGCGATAGTAGGCTTCCGCATTTTGGCTCTGCCAGCGGCGATCCTGGTTGTTATTGGTTGTAAAAGCGGCCACTTCCTGCCCCGAGGCGTCGAGGATACGCGAGCCGTTCTGCCCCCTCACTTCGTTGTTACTACGCGAATAGCTGCCGGCGGCGCCTATGCGGTGGGCGGCCGACAGATCGTAGTCGATGCCCAGGCGGCCCGAACCGGAATGAGGCACGCCCGGCTCCCGATTGCGCTGCTGATAGAGCTGGTCGCCCACCACCCGATCTACGTCTAAGTACTCCACCCAGGTGCGGTGGTTGTAGCCCAAACTGGCCGACAGGTTGAGGGGGCCGTTTCGATAAGTAACCGAGCCGTTGGCCCGATATTTCCAGAGCTCTCCGTAGCCTGCGCCGGCCGAGAGCTGGCCGTTGGCGCCCAGCAGGGCATTTTTTTTGAGGATGATGTTGATGACGCCTCCTGTGCCCTCGGCGTCGAAGGCGGCGCCGGGCTGGCTGATGACTTCAATACGGGCGATGTTGTTGGCGGGCATTTCGCGCAGCAGCGACTGTACGTCCATGTAGTTGGTGGGGCGGCCGTCGATGAGGATGGTGACGCCCTGGCGGCCCGCCATGCGCACCTGATCATTGACCACCACCATACCGGGCACTTTTTTGAGGAGGTCTACTACGCTACCCGTTTGGCCGGTGATGCTTTGCTCTACATTCACGATCAGTTTACCGGCTTGTTGCTCCAGCAGCGGGCGACGGGCGCTCACTTCTACGGTTTGCAACATCTGGGCCGCAATGGTCAGTTTCATCAATGGCGCGGTATAGGTTTCTCCTTCCTGAAGGGCGAAGGGCTCGGTAAACACGTCGGCATAACTAAGCCCCATAAACTGTAGCCGATACTGCCCCGCCGGCAGGCCTGCGATTTCGTAGCGCCCGCGGCTATCGGTAAGTTCCATTTTTACAACCGCGCTGTCGGCTGCGGCCAGCAGCAGCACATTGATGAATTCGGCGGGCTGGTTATTTTCATCTGTAACCTGGCCGCGCACAAGCCCCTGAGCCGTTGCCGATAGCCCCAGGCCGCATAGGACAAATACAAGTAAGGCAATTTGTTTCATAACCGTCGGGTGATTTTCTTTGCTGTATGATGCGGGCAGCTTGCCTGTACCCCTATTCAGGATGGGTAATATCAGGGAACTGCCTCTGGCAGAGACGGAAAGCCAAATGTATTGGTTGCAGCCTCCGGCAAAAATATATAGCTTTGAAATCGCGAAGTACAAGGTGTATACTCAACCATCTTCACGAAGTATGCTCCCTCCCGATAGCGGTCATCGGCCTTCCAGCTCTGCCCAGGCGGCCTCTATGCTGCGCGCTATGCCTTGCCCTTTCCACTCGGGGGCGCCGGGTATCTCCTGCGTGTTATCCTTTAACCACGCCAAGGTTTTGCCCTCCTGCTTCGACCGGGCTACAAATTTCAGCAGGCAGCCTAAATAATGCCCCATGGCCTTGAGATCGGCCCTCGTGCCCGTTACAGGATACCCCTCGGCGGCATGCCCGAAAATGTAGATCGTTTCGCGGTCGAAAGCACGGCGTGCTTTGCGCAGCACTTCGATCCAGTTTTCAATAGAAGCGCCCGCCGTTCGGTCTATGTATGGAAAGCGGCGATTGAACACCAGATCGCCAACATGCGCGACATTGGCATTTTCAAAATGCACTAAACTATCCCCATTGGTGTGCGCCGGGCCAAAGTAATACAAGCTCACAATTTCGCTACCCAATCGATGCGACCACCGCTCATGGTAAGTGGTGGTCGGCAGCAGTTGCTTGTCGAGCTCATTGCGCTCAGCAGCTATCCGCTCCAGGTGGTTGCGCGCGTTTTCGTGGGCCACATGGGTGCGCGCCAGCTCGCGAAATAAAATATTACCGCCAGTATGATCGCCGTGGTGGTGGGTGTTCACCAACAGATCTACCGGGGCTTCGCTCAGCTCGCGCAACCGCTCCAGCAGATGCCCTGCCGTATCCGGAAACTGCGTGTCCACGATCCCCACCACATCGCGGTCCTGGAAATAGCCAATGGTACCTCCGCGCTCAAGGTAGTAGCCCACCTGGCCCCGCAACAACTTCATCTCGCCGGAAGCACTGGGGCGTCCGCTCAGGTAAGGGCTAAGCCAAAGGGGAGCAACGCCCGCCGCCGCAGCCTGGGCCGCATAGCGCAGAAAACTGCGCCTGTTTAACTGTTTCATCGGTATGTCAAATTTTCTCGATTTAGTGATACAGATCAACCAGAGGTTTCCTCGGGCATTGTACCTTTACAACCTTTATCGAAGCCGGGCAAAGCCCGAATTTACACATTAAAAAGGCAAATTACATGCAACGGATGATGTTTTTATTGCTGACTCTGGCCTTAGCAGCCTGCGGCAAATACTCCAAAGATGAAATGGCCCAGCAAGATAAGGCCTTCGGACTGATGATGGAAGCCCACGACCGCGCCATGCCCCGCATGGGCGAAATCGAAGCGGTATCCGGCCAATTGCGCACTGTCATGGCCGATTCTACAACTACCGACAGCCTCAAAGCCGTTATCCTAAAAGGCCTCGAACGCCTCGAAAAGGCCGACGATGGCATGATGAGTTGGATGGCAGAACTCAAAACCGTTGAGCAAGTGCGCGAAAACATGGATCACGCCGCCATCATGGAATACTACAAAAACGAGGAAACCAAGATCAAGATCATCGAAAACGACATCGCCGGCAGCATCTCCAACGGCCAGGCGCTGCTCGACGCCCTCAAAGCGCCCCAGAGCGGCGGGCAATAGGCCTACGGCCCAGCATTCCCTGCTTCTCCACTCCGAGAGGCAGGGAATCCCTCCGCCGCTACGTTTTCCTTTTACCATCCAACCAACTCCGCCATGAAAACCATTCTACTTTGGCTGGCAAGCCTGAGCTTCATCGCTATTGGCTGTAGCACTTCTCAGCAGCAAGGTCCGCTGCCTCATTACGGCTTCCACAAAACCGACCCCGCTACCGGCGATACCCTCTACCACAAAATCCGCGATTTCTCCTTCATCGATCAGGATAGCCAGGTCGTCAACAACGCTACTTTTGCGGGCAAGGCCTACATTGCCGACTTTTTCTTCATCTCCTGCCCTACCATCTGCCCCAAGGTGAAGAAAAATATGCTCCGCATTTACAAGCGCTACCGCAACGACGACCGCCTCATGCTGCTGTCGCATACCATCGATGTCAAACACGACACCATCCCCCGGCTCAAAGCCTTCGCCCAGGGCTTAGGCGTCGACGACGGGCGCTGGCGCTTCGTCACCGGCGTCAAGAGCGAAATCTACGCCATTTCTTATGACTACATCAGCACAGCCCTCGAAAACCCCAAGGCGCCCGGCGGCTTCGACCATAGCGGCTATCTGTTGCTCATCGACCCCAACCGACACCTGCGCGCGTACGTCGACGGCACCAAAGACGAAGAGGTCGACCGGTTCATGGACCAAATCGACCTCTTGCTCGAGGAGTTGGATAGTAAAAACTAAGCGCC
>CAYOTJ010000105.1:0-9466 GCA_964406855.1 uncultured Saprospiraceae bacterium | reverse complement strand
GCTGCATGCTTATCCCAAGCCGGGCGTCAATTACTATCGGTTGCGGCAAGTCGATTTCGGGGGCGCCTACGCTTATCAGGGGCCTGTTGCCATCTTAATAGGAGAAGAAAAAGAAGGTATTCGCGCATTCCCCAATCCTTGCACCAGCAACCTTCAACTCAGTTGGCCCGAAGGCAGCAGAGCATGGTCTGTGTACACTGCGGCAGGGCAGCGGGTGCGCGCAGGACTGTTAGACGGGCAACCCGGCGCTGCCAATATTCTGTTGGAAGGGCTGGAGCCTGGCGTATACTGGCTACGGGTAGAAGCAGACCAGGTTGTTCACAGCCTCCGCATTGTAAAAGTGCGCTAAGAGCTATAAAGGAGCAAAAAAATCGCCGTAGTTATTGTGCAGGTCTTACATTTGTCATACGATCCATACTTAGGTGGACCTTTAATGCTATGGAAGGCTCTAGTTTTCAGCGACAACAGGCTATTTACAGCACATTTCGGTGGTTGATGCTCGTCATACACTGGGTGCTGGCGGGCGTAATCGTCTTTGATATGGGTTTTAGTCGTAGCAGTGACGCTAAAATGATAAGCGCCATTGTCTACTTTGGCGTTACGGTGCTGCTATTTGCGCTCAATTTGCTGCGTCAGCGTTGGGTATCCAAAGACGACAGCAAAGCCATTGTTCAGATTGGCGCCTGGCTCTTGGGTGCTATGCTGGTTGTAAACATCGTTGGCGCCTGGAATCCCGGTGGCGCCTGGGATTTTGCCGGTGCGAGGGCTCTCAGTATTCCTGGCATGTTGTTTTATCTGTTCCTACAGTTAGTGCCTGCCATCCGAGACCTATACAAGGCGTTTTACAATCCGGCCTTGTTGTTTGTGGGCAGTTTTGCCGTGGTCACCATTTTTGGAGGCATCATGCTCAAACTGCCCAAAGCTACGGTGGGGGGCATCAGTTGGGTCGACGCCTTCTTCACGGCGGGTAGCGCCGTAAGCGTCACGGGTTTGGCATCGGTGGATACCGGCACGGCTTATACCCGATTTGGCCATTGGGTAATCATGCTGCTCATTCAGTTTGGCGGCTTGGGCGTACTTACCTTTACGAGTTTTTTTGCCTACTTTTTTAAAGGCGGCAGTTCGTTCCGGGAGGGGCTATACGTCAAGGACTTCCTCAGCAGCGACAACCTATCTAATGTGTTGCGGCTGGCCGTAAAAATCGTTTTATTTACCTTAGGCATCGAGCTGCTGGGCGCCGTCTGCATCTTGCTTTTTGCCCAGGAGCCCCTCAGTGCAATGGGCTGGGGGAGCAGGTTGTTCTTCGCCGCCTTTCATTCTGTATCGGCCTTTTGCAACGCTGGGTTTTCCACCCTTTCCATGGGGATGTACGATGAAGGCTACCGCTCCTTGTACGGCTTTCAGCTTACCATCGCCATCTTATTCATCTTTGGCGGTTTGGGGTTCAACATCATGTTTAACTTCTATGCCTACTTCAAAACCCTGTTCATCCGCATTAAGCGCAAAGTACTGTATGAAGAGACCTTCATCTGGCCGGTTCGCGCCATCACCCTCAACTCCCGCATTGTATTGGTCACTACGCTCATCCTGATTGTAGTAGGCACTGTGTTTATGTTCTTTGTTGAGTACAATAACGTCCTCAAAGAGCACGACTCCTTTGGCGGCAAACTCATCACCGCCTTTTTTTGCGCCGTCACCCCGCGCACGGCCGGGTTCAACTCCGTCGACATGACCCTGCTCTCTACCCCTACCATACTGCTCACCCTGTTGCTGATGTGGATAGGCGCTTCGCCGGCCTCTACCGGCGGAGGTATCAAAACCAGTACGTTTGCCATCGCTACCCTGAACATCTTCTCGGTAGCCAGCGGCCGTTACTTCATAGAGTTGGGCAAGCGCGAAATCGACGATACCTCCGTAAAGCGCGCTTTTGCCATCATCTGCATCTCGCTTATCGTCATTGGGTTTGCGGTGTTTTTTATCTCCTGGCTGGAGCCCGACAAAGACCTGATGGGCATTGCCTTCGAGTGCTTCTCGGCTTATAGCACCGTAGGGCTCAGTTTGGGCATCACCCCCCAGCTTACCGATGCCAGCAAAATCATCCTCATCGTAGTGATGTTTGTGGGGCGCATAGGCACGCTCAACCTGCTCATCGGCATTATCCGGCAGGTCAACAGCCGCTACCATCGATATCCCACGGAAAACATACTTATCAACTAATCGAAAATACGGCGTTGTCATGAAAATATTGATCTTCGGGCTGGGTAACTTTGGGCGACCGCTGGCCCTCAACCTGACCGAAACAGGTAATGAAGTCATTGGCGTAGACCTGCGCATGGAGCGGGTAGAACTCCTGAAAGACCGCATCGCCCACGTAATCTGCATGGACTCTACCAACGAACAGGCCTATGAGGCCCTGCCCATAAAAGACGCGGATATGGCCATAGTGGCCATAGGCGAAAACGAAGGCGCAGCCATCATTACTACGGCTATTTTGAAAAAAATCGCCACGTTTAACATCATCAGCCGCTCGCTATCGCCCATACACGATACCGTTTTGCAAGCCATGGGCGTCGACCACATCGTGCATCCTGAGCAGGAAGCCGCCGACCGCCTCACCCGCAAGATCAACTTCAAAAACGTCATCGAAAATTTTAAAATCGATGATAAATTCTCGATCTCCGAATTGAAGGCGCGGGCCGAATTTGAAGGCAAAACCATCGGCGAGCTCAACTTCCGCGTCCGGTTCAACCTAAATATCATTACCATCATTCGCAAGAAAGAGAAGACCAACATCCTGGGCCGGAAAATCTACTCCCAGGAATCAATGGGTGTGCCCACCCCCGACATGGTCATACAGCCCAGCGATGTATTAGTGGTTTTTGGCGAAAACCATCATATTCGTCGTTTTTGCGAAGGCTACTGATATGGCCTCAAGAACAAATGGCGCTGCGCCCGGCTTATGGCGGCAATGGATTTTCCACCCCCTCGCCACACTATGCGCCTGGGCCGTATTCCTGCGTTTTTTTTCCTTTTTTCCCAGCGTCATCAACCACGATGAATCTACCTACCTCGTCATTGCGCAGGGGCTGCTGGAAGGGAAGACCTATTTCATCGATCTGATCGACACCAAACCGGCAGGCATTTTTTTGCTTTATGCCGGTCTGTGGTTAGCCGCCGGTAAAACCATCTGGGGCATGCGCCTGCTCACGGCCCTTTGGGTGGGGCTCACAGGCTACGCCCTTTACCAATTGGGCCGCCGGGCAGCAGACAGCGCCCGGACGGGCTGGGCGGCCGGCTTCATTTACATTTCGATGGTTTCCCTCTTTACTTTTTACGGTGTTTCTCCCAATACAGAGCTGTACTTTGTACTTTTTACTGTGGCTGCCATTGCCCTGATCTGGAATCAGCGGGCCGTTTGGCGTTATGCCCTCGCCGGCTTGCTGCTGGGCATGGGTTTTATCACCAAATATGTCGTCTTCTTCGATGGCCTAGCCATTGGCCTGTTCTGGGCATGGCAGGGCCGACGCCGGCCCGGCGCTACCTTATTTCGCCAGTTGTTGCCCTTGGTAGCGGGCGCAGCCCTGCCTTTTGTGCTCGCTTACGCCTGGTATGCCGGTCAGGGGCATGCTGATGTATTTCGCTTTTATACTTTTGAGGTTATGGGCCGATACCCCGTAGATAAGGTATGGTGGAGATCGGGCCTGTATGTTCTCGATTTTTTTGCCCGTTTTCTGCCTGTCACCCTTATGGCCTACTGGCGACTCCGGCGGCCGCTGCGCAGCGATACAGATGCGCTGTTTACCCGGTTCTTATTGCTCTGGATAGGCTTCGCACTGGTGGCGGCCTTATATACGGGCAAGCTGTTTGGCCACTATTTTATCCCCGTTATGGCGCCTCTTGCGCTGTTGGCCGGCGGCTTCTTCCAACTTGAACGCCAACGCCCTCAATGGATTGATCGGATTTCGCCCCGCATCGGATGGACTGTATTAGCTGTATTTGGCCTTCTTGTGGCCGGCCTGCAATGGACCGAGAGCATTGCCAAACCCGATCGTCCCAGAGCCGTAGCCCAATGGCTTCAACAGCGCATGGCGCCCACCGACCAACTCTATACCGGCGATTATCACCAGATCATCTATCTCTTGCTGGATAAAGAAAGCCCTACGCCCTATATACACCGGTCGTTGGTTTGGGATCCCCACCATCGGCAGGCGTTGGGCATCGACATCAATCAGGAAACCAGGCGCATTCTCGGCAGCCGGCCCCGGTTTGTGCTACTACAAGACAAAGCGCCTTACAATGAACTCAAAGAGCGCATCCTGGCCCATTATGCGCTGGTACATACCTTCCCCTTTGGCGTGGAAGTATATGAGTTGAAGTCGCCCGGTCAGAAATAAATGTCGCCATACAATCGGGTCTGCCCCAGTTGTATGTCCCGTAACTTAAGTAAAGGCTGCTTTTCAACGCGGAGGGGCCGCTTGCGCACCGGTGCGCCGGCGCCTGCCGATTCGGCATCCAGTATCGGGCCGGTGCTGTATTCGGCCTGCCCCGTCAGCAGATTAAAATCGTGGGTTTCAAAATTGTTGTGGTGAGTAGACGTAGTTGTACAGGTAGCGCCAATGAGATACCAGTCGTTGTTCTGGAAACGCCAGCGATAAGTGTACGCCCAGCGATCGCTGCTGCCTCCGTAGAAACGGATGAGCAAACTGCCTCTATTGACCTCCATACCCGCCCAGGGGTCGCCGAAGGCGCCGCGTTCATTCGACAGAATAATGGCTAGATTCGATTGTATAAACAGGCGATATTGCCCAGATGCCAGCTTAAACAACACCAGTAAAATGCGCGGTTGCTGATCGTTGTCGGGCTCTTTAAGGCCGGGAATAACCGCATCGGCTTCAATAACGGCTGCAATGTCTGTCAGCGTATCCCGGTTGAGCTGCCCCTGCGTCTGCTCCAGTATGTGCCAGCCCGCCGGAACAAAATTGGCCAACCGGGCGCCCCGCGCTGGCAGCTTGGGATAAACATAAGTATTCTGAGCCCCCAGCACCGTCGGGGCGGCGAACAGGCAGGTAATCATCGCTACCAAGAGCGCACGGAACAAAATCATAACAAAAGAAGTTAGGCTAACAAAGGTAAGGCAGCAAACCCGCATTTTTGCCCAATACGCAAAATCTTAAATCCGCCTGTTGCAGATCAGCGCATTTAACCCTATCTTTGCCGCGCCTTATGGCTTGCAGCAGGCTGGTTTTGTACTCAGGGTTTCCCTTTTGTGCAAAAACCGACCAATGCACAGCTTAAGCAAGGGCCCATAGCTCAGTTGGTCAGAGCAGCGGACTCATAATCCGAAGGTCGTAGGTTCAAGCCCTACTGGGCCCACCAAACAAACAAAACGTGATCCGGACTTTCAGGCAGCCTGAATATCCGGATTTTTTTATATATTATTTACGCCCACGCTCTCGCAGTTTCCTTTGTGTCAAATATCATTGTTACTCCCCCAAAGAACCCCTATATTTGCAGCAAAAAAGGAACATGAAGAATGTATTTGTCGTACTGGCGCTGGTATTAGCCGTTGGCTTGAGCGCCTGCCAGCAAAGCCGCACTGCGGCGGCCAGCAAAGCCGAAACAGCCGCTATGGCCGCTAAAGGGCAGCAATTTGGCGCTGCCATCACCCCCGATGGCGCCATCACTTACGACGAGCTGCTCGCCAAAAACATCAACGAGCCCACCAACCTCAAAGTTAAAGGCCGCGTAAGCGAAGTATGCCAGGCCAAAGGCTGCTGGATGAATATCGTTTCCGACAAAGGCAGCGATAACACTATGAAAGTGCGCTTCAAAGACTATGGCTTTTTTATGCCCAAAGACATTTCGGGCCGCGAAGTCATCATGGAAGGCGTAGCTTCCATCCAGGAAGTTTCCGTCGACGAGCTGCGTCATTACGCCGAGGACGCCGGCAAAAGCCAGGACGAGATCAACGCCATCACCAAGCCGCGTCGCGAGCTCAGCTTCCTCGCTTCAGGCGTTATTCTGCTCGACAAATAACGACCGCCAGGTTACACTCAGCGCCGGGGCGGACCCGAGGTCTGCCCCGGCGCTTTACCATCGTTAACACACATCCCAGCCACCGCTTATGGGCGAGTTTAATCAAGAGCGCTTCGACCAGATACTCCGGGAAGGTTATCCACTGAACACCAACCAGTGTATCATGGACGGGTTGCAACTCTATCGCGCTTATTTCCCCGGCTTTGCAGTATTTGCCCTGCTCATGCCCATGGTCAACATCCTGTTAGATGCCCTGTTGGCGCCCGGCATCGGCCTGTTGGCCACATCGCTGCTGCTGGCGCCCCTGCTCAACGCCGGCTACTTTTTGGTCGCCAACAAACTCATCGGACGCCAGCCCGTTGCCTTCGCCGATTTTTTTGGCGCCCGCTCCCATGCCGTCCGGCTCATCCTCAGCAACCTCATCTACACGATCATCTTACTGGCCGTACTCTCGCCCACGTATTTTGTATTTGAGCGCTCCGGCTTCATCGATTGGTACCAGGTGATGCTCCAAAACCCTACCAACCCCGATCCGCCCGAGCCGCCCGTATTCTCGCCCCAGGAGTCTACCGTCCTCTTCCTCAACCTCATCCCCCTTGTCTACCTCGTTGTGGGTTACGTTTGGGCCTATCCCCTCATCCTGTTTTTCAACCTGGCCCCTTGGCAGGCTTTGGAGTACAGCCGACGCCTCGTCACCCGGCGTTGGGGTGGGGTTTTTATCATCCTCACCACTTTTTTTTCGCTCTTCCTCATGGGCAGCATTGCCCTTACGCTCATGCGCGGATTGGGCGAGTGGGCCGCTCAGCTCGGCGTTATGGCTTTATTTCTATTGGTACCCTGGACCTACGGAGCCCTGCATGTAGCCTTCGCCTATGCCGTCGGCGGCCTCATGCCCAATCGGCAGGATCCCCGGGCGTAGCGCCCCCTCCGTCCCGTTTCTCGCTGTTTTTACTCCCACTGCGCATTGGGCAGTTCGGGCAAAAGTCCGTCTTTTAGCCTGCAAAAGCGGGCGCAAACTCCTGCTGGGCAAAGGCTTCCAGCGAAGTAGGCGTCGTGTATGCAGGGGTTCGCTGATAATCGCCAACCAGTATTCCCTCGTTAGTCGCTTTGCTGAAGGTTATGTAAGCGTCGGCTAAGCTGGGCGTAAAACCGGCCTGAAGCATGCCGCCCCGGGCGTCTTCATACGGGAAAGTTACCCAGGGCAGATCGGGCTTGCCTATGGCCTTGCCCAGGATGGCCGTAGCTTCAGCCATACTGAGGTCGGCAGCTCCGGCCACATAGGTGTGGCTATGCCCTTCAAAGTCGAGGTCCAGCAACCGGCGGGCCGCTGCATCGCCAATGTCGTTGGTGTGCACAATGGGCATCTTGAGGTTGGCCTCAATAGGGAAGCCGCCGTGGATACCCATGCCTTTGATGAGGCCAATGTTGCCGAGGAAGTTTTGCATAAAAAAACCCGCCCGGAGGTGTAATATCTTTGCAGTCGGCGCTTCGGCCGCCAGCCGTTGTTCGAAGTCGTACAGGCCGGCCACCACGCCGGTATCAGGGCTGTGGGCGCCTACGCTCGATAGGGTAACCACATGTGGTACGCCCGCTCGGGTAATGGCTTGGCTCAGCGCCTGTCCTACCTGATTTTGGTATGTCCGGAAATCGGTGGAGGTAAAGTTGGGCGGAATGATGGCATACACTGCCTTGGCGCCCTGAAAGGTATGGGCCAGAAAATCGACATCGCTGAGGTCGCCTATAGCGGCGCGGGCGCCCTGGGCTACGAGCGCTGCCAAACGGTCGGCACTGCGGCCTACAACCACTACTTCTTTGCCGGCTGCCAGCAATTGTTGGGCGGCTCTTGCGCCCGTGTGCCCGGAAGCTCCTGTAATGACGTACATAATGGGTTGATTTTATTATGTTACTAAACATACATACCAGTAGGTATGAAAAATGCCAAAAAAAATGACTCCTAACCCGTCTTCAGTGCATTTAGCGTTGCCATCAGTTCATTGAGCGCCGCATCGAAAGCGGCTTTTTCCTGCATGGATTTACCAATGCTGAAACAACCTTCCAAGGCTGCCAGAATGAAGTAGGCGTAGCGCCCGGGCTCGACATGCGATTGGATCAGACCTTGATCTTTGCCACGTTGGAGGGCTCGGGTTGCCGACTGGTGCATTGCGGTCAGTATATCCCTTAGCCGGGTATTAAAGCCCTCGTCGAGCGGCGCCATCTCATTGATGAGATTGTTGAGGGGGCAACCCAAGGTACAGGCCTCCGCATCGGTATTAGCGCGGAGGTAGACCAATATCTGTACAATGCCGTCGATGGGGTGGCCCTGGTATTGATCGAGTTGACGCCATAGGCTGGTGTAGCGGGGGGCGATGAGTTCATCGACAATGGCATAACCCAGCTCTTGCTTACCGGCGAAGTAATGATAAAAAGCCCCCTTGGTAATGCCCAACTGTTGAATAACCTTATCCGGACGCAACCCCTGGAAGCCCTGCCTGTGCATGGCTTCAAAGTTTTTTTCCAGAATATTGCGTCTTGTGTCTAACATGCTGCAAAGATATACATACCAGTTGGTATGTGCAAGTTTTTTTTGCCACCTCCTCTTAAAAACACCTGATCAGGTCGGATAACCTACACATTAATAACTTATTAGCGTAGGCTGTTTTTTTGTCGGGCCAGGGGGTGAAGCGGTATGGGCATGTAGCCTGGCGGCCTGGCCCGTGGAATAGCGCAGCGTAAATTCCACGGGCTAAAGGGCGCCGGATGCATGCCCATAGTAGCGGAAGACCCGGCGCCGCCCATCTCCCCCCCCGCGGGAGGAAGATGGTATGCGGCGGGCCCCATAAAAATACAACCTGAAAATGGGCATGCGCCTATCCGAGCAGGTCTTTCACTTTAGCGGAGATGGCTTTGCCGTCGGCTTGGCCTGCCAATGCTTTGGTGGCGGCGCCCATTACCCGGCCCATGTCTTTGACGGAGGCAGCGCCCAATTCGGCGATGATGGCGCGGATTTTTTCCGAGAGTTCCTCATCGCTCAGTTGAGCGGGCAGGTAAGCCTGGATGACCTCGATCTCCTCGCGCTCTTTGGCGGCCAGATCGGGGCGGTTCTGCGTTTCATAGATTTGGAGCGAATCCTGGCGCTGCTTGATGAGTTTTTGCAGGAGCTGGATTTCGCGCTCGGGAGTAACCTCCTGGCCGCTGCCATCGGTTTTGGCCAGTAATATGGCGGCTTTGATGGCGCGCACGCCCCTCAGGCGGGCTTCGTCTTTGGCCCGCATGGCATCTTTGATGTCGTTGTTGATTTTAACTTCTAAGTTCATATCCACTCGTATTCTGAAAAACGTGGTAAAAAGCGGCTATACAACGCACGAGCCGGGGGCTTAGTTCCGGAGGCGGGGTTTTATGCGTTGGACGAGGTCGACGAACTCCGCCAAAC
>CAYOTJ010000104.1:4084-9480 GCA_964406855.1 uncultured Saprospiraceae bacterium | reverse complement strand
GGGCACGCCCCAAAAAAATAGTCGGCAGGGGCCCGCCTAAGGCCATGTGCGGCGTTACAGGAGGATAATGGGGTAAAATTTTACCTTTGTCAAAAATCAACGGTTATGAAACGATCAATGTGGATGGTGCTGGCGCTGGCGTTTTTGCCGATGCTGGCGAGCGCTCAGCAGCAGCGGGAGCCTTCGGCTTTTGCGAAGCAGTTGTGGTACGGCGGCAATGTGGTGTTGGGCTTTTCGTCGGGTTTTGACTACAGCCTGTTTCAGTTTGGGGTATCGCCTATGGTAGGCTATAAAATTACGCCCATGCTGAGCTTAGGGCCGCGGGCTTCGCTCATTTACAGCAATGTGGGCGTGCGCTTTGGCGGCGGGGGCGATGTGCAGCGGGTGAACACCCTCTCGTGGGCGATGGGCGCCTTTGCGCGGGTGCGCTTTGCGCGTGCGTTTTTTGGGCAGGTGGAGTACGTTTTTGAGAGTCAGCCCTTCCTCGACTCCAATCTGGAGGTATACCGCCAGAACCGGCCCAATGCCTACATAGGCGTAGGGTATACCACCAGCCAGGGCAGCGGCTGGGGCACCGAGATATTGGTGACCTACAACCTGACGCTGCCGGGCAACACCCTGCAATCGCCCTTTGACTACCGGATAGGTTTTACCTACAATTTTTAGGTTAGGTCTACGTTGGGGGATACCCGTTTTTTCTTTTTGGTTTTGTGTGGGTTACACCCAAATTTGAGCGAAAAACATTTTTCGGTCAAGGGGTATTCCATTAAAATCAAATGATTGAAACACAAAAGGTTATTTGGCCGATTAGCGGTTTTGCCAAAAATCAGTCAGGTCTATTCAAGTTAGCGTAAAATTTTTCAGGACTTCCATAACGCAGTAGTTTGGCTTTCGCAAAGCGGCCCTGACCGCAATTTTGTCTACAACCAAATTTTTGCGAAGTATGAGAAATTTTATCGCAACCTTATTTTTGTTAATGGGCTTTAGCATGACGCTTATTGCCCAAAACGCTACCGTAAAAGGGCGCGTTTCCGGCCCTGACGGTAGCCCGCTGACCGGCGCCAGCCTGCTGGTACAGGGCAGCAGCACGGGTACGGCCACCGACGTAGACGGCATGTATATGCTGGACGTAAAGGCCGGCGATGTTGTGCTGGAGGTATCTTACTTAGGCTATGAAACGGCTATCCGGAGCCTGAGCCTGAAGGGCGGCCAAACGCTGACGCTGGACATTCAGCTCAGCGAGGGCGCTGTGCTCACCGACGAGGTGGTGGTGTCGGCTTCGCGCCAGGCAGAAAAGCTGACCAATGCTCCGGCGACGATCTCGGTGATTGGCTCAAGGGCGATCAGCGAGCATCCGAGTTTCAACGTTGCCGAGCTGTTGGGCCGGCAGAAGGGCGTCGACTATGTTCGGTCGGGCATTTTGGGCGTGGGCGTCAATGCCCGGGGCTTTAACAGCGCCTTCAACCCCAAGAACCTTCAGATCAACGACAACCGCCTTTCTACCCTCATTGCTACGGGCCTGCCTTTCGGCGCCCTGAGTACTACGGTAAAAGAAGACATTGAGCGCATTGAGGTAGTGCTGGGCCCCTCTTCGGCCCTCTATGGCCCCAATGCTCACAACGGCTTGCTGAACACCATAACCAAAGACCCGCGCACGAGCCAGGGCACGACGGTGGCCTTGGGCGCTACGTCTTCGTTTGACGGCGGTTTGTTTGGCGACACGCCCCACGCTACCTCGGTGCGGCTTCGCCACGCCATGAAGCTGTCGGACCGGATCGCCTTCAAAGTGAGCGGCGAGTATACGGCGGGTCAGGAATTTCCCTTCACCGACTCGGTTTACATTGGCGTGGTGGGCTATCCCGAGCTGGGTTCGGCCTTCGACAACGAAGGCGAGCAGCGCCCCGACTACAGCTTCAACTCGCTGCGTGGCGAAGCGCAGGTGTACTACAACCTCAAGCCCTCGCACGACATTGTGCTGGCTTATGGCGGCAGCAACAGCAACAACATAGGCAACACCAACGCCGGCCGCAACCAGATCCGCGACTGGCGCCTGCACTGGTTACAGGCCCGCTATGTATCACCCCGCTTCTTTGCCCAGGTTTATCACACCTGGAGTAAGACCGACTCTACCTTTGCCATGAACCAGCGTACGGTCAACTACCGCTCGTTTATCAATGCCGGCTTCAGCCAGGAGGAAGCGCGCCAGCGCTCTTTTGGCCAGCAGTGGTTCCCCTCGCCGGCGCTGCCCGGCGGCGGCATAGCCCTCAACCGGGGCTCCATCTTCCAGGACCGCTCGCGCCGCCTCAATGCTGAAGCGCAGTACAACAACAAAGTGGGCATCCTGAGCTACACCATTGGCGCGCAATACCAGCAAGACGTGGCCAACAGCAACGGCACCTACCTGCTGGATCGCAACAAGGACGGCATCATTGAAGACATCATCATCAACCAGATCGGGGGTTATGCACAGGCCGACATCAAGCTGGCCGACCAGTTCAAGGCCGTAGTAGCCGCCCGCGCCGACAACCACGATCTCTACGGCTTCAACTTCATTCCGAAGGCGGCCCTCGTTTACTTCAACAACAATGGCTCCTTCCGCCTTACTTAAGGCCAGGGTATTGCAGCGCCCACCATCCTCAACTTAGAGGCCAACATCTTCGGCGGCGTGCTGCTGGGCAATGGCGAGGGCTTCAGTGTGACGGAAATTGACGTGACCACCAACGAGGAAGTAGGCCGCTACACCGTTGATCCGCTGAAAGTGGAAAAAATTCGGACCATTGAAGGCGGTTATAAAGGCCGTATCAACCAGAAGCTGTTCATCGACGTGAACGCTTATTACAACTGGTCGCAGGACTTCCTCAGTCCGTCCATTCAGGCTGCGCCCGACCGCGACTTCTTCGACCACGACAACAACCCCGCCACGGCCGTTATCCCCCGCATCAAGGGTTATGTGACCGATCGCGGCGATCAGCCCTTAGGCGAGATCACTACGGTGGCCCCCTTAGCCAATGGCCAAAGCGGCGCCGACGTCATCCTCACTTACGTCAACTTTGGTAACGTGAATACCTATGGCGCCGACTTTTCGGCTACCTACGCCTTCACGCCCATGCTCACGGGCTCTTTCAACTACTCTTATTTCGGCTACGACATCGACGATACGGACCTGTCGAACGACGGCAACCGCGACGGCCGCGTAGACGAAAACGACCTGCCCATCAACACCCCTGCTCATAAGATCGGCGTGGGCCTCAACTATACGGGCAAGAAGTGGTTTGTATCGGCCTTTGGCCGCTGGGTGCAGGCCTATGACTTCTTCTCGGGCATCAACGTAGCCGCAGCTACCAACACCAGCCTCATCTATGCCGGCTCGCCGGTAGTGGAAAACACCCGCGTGGGCCGTTCTTTCAACAACGGCCCGCTGGGCGGCTTCTTCAACCTCGACTTGGGCGTGGGCTACCGCGTCAACGACTACTTCACGGTATCGGGTCAGGTAGTGAACGTGCTCAACCAGGAAGTGCGCGAGTTTGTGGCCTCGCCCGCCATCCAGCCTTTGTACTCGCTGGAGCTTAAGGTGAACATTCCTTACAACAAATAGGTTAAGCTATCTTTGCCGGCAGGCGCTCAGGTGCCTGCCGGCTGTAGCTGTGAAGGGTGAGGCGCCCCCCGCCCACCCTTTTTTTATCAACGTCTATCTCAATTACCATGAACGCCATTCTGATTTCCAGCGGCGCCTACGCACCCGAGAGGGTTGTGCCCAACAGCTATTTTAACGAATTGCTGGGCGAAGACGTAGACACCTGGCTTCGGGAAAACGTACACATTTACGAGCGTCGCTGGACGGGCCCCGACCAGTCGACCGCCGACCTCGCCGAGGCGGCCGCCCGTCAGGCCCTCGAAAGGGCAGGCGTGCGCCCCGATCAACTCGACCTCATCGTCATCTCCACGGATACTCCCGAGTTTGTTTCGCCCTCTACGGCATCCGTGCTACAACACCGCCTCGGCGCTACCCGCGCCGGCACTTTCGACATCAATACGGCTTGCGCAGGCTTTGTCACGGCCCTCGACATGGGCGCTAAGTACATTCGCGCCGACGAGCAGTACCAGTACGTGCTGATCATCGGCGCTTACAACATGAGCAAATACCTCAACCTTGAAGATAAGAAGACCGTTACCCTGTTTGCCGACGGCGCCGGCGCTGTGCTGCTGCGCCGCGACAATGGCGCCGGCGGGCGCGGACTATTAGCCAGTAAGCTGCTCACTGAAGGCCAGTACAACGGCTGGATGGGTATCTATGCCGGCGGCGCCCACCAGCCCGTAACCCCGGAGATTGTGGCCGAAAAAAAACATCTGCTCCAGTTTGTGCGCAAATTCCCCAAGGAGCTCAACCCCGAAAAGTGGACGGAACTCATTAACTTGCTGAGCGAAAGAGTGGGCGTGCCCCCGCAGGAGGTCGACCAATATTTCATCACCCAGATCAACATCAACAGCATCTGGGAAACCCTGGATGGCTTAGGGCTGCCCCGCGAGCGGGCTCACACCATTATGCACCAGTATGGCTATACCGGCTCGGCCTGCATTCCCATGGCCTTCAACGACGCCTGGGAAAAAGGTAAAGTGAAGGAGAACGATCTGCTGTATTTTATCGGCTCCGGCGGAGGGCTGGCCTTTGCCGCCGCCGCCGTGAGGCTCTAACCACAAAGCGAAAACCTGACCAAATATGAAGACCGACTGGACCGCCCAATGGGCGCTTTACAGCCCCCATAAAGTAGCCCTCAAAGAGTATGAAACCCAGCGCGGCCTCACCTATGGCCGCCTCGACGCGCAGGCCGGCCATCTGGCGCGCCGCTTAGAGGCTACCTATGGGCTGGCGCCCGGCGACCGCATTGCCGTGCTGGCCGAGTATTGCCTCGAATACGTGGTACTCTTTGCGGCGGCCCAGAAAGCCGGCTTCGTATTGGCGCCCCTCAACTACCGGCTCGCTGCTCCCGAACTCAGCTTTATCCTCGAAGACAGCGAGCCGGCCCTCGTGCTCTGGGAAGAAAAATTTGCCGCTACCCTGCGGCAGGCGCCGGCCTTTGGACAGTATGGCGCGACCTGGCCTCTGGAAGACCTCTCGGCCTGGCTCGAAGCGCTGCCCCCGGCGCCCTACGAGCCCTACCCTGCGGCGGCCCTGCCCGAAGATCATCCCATGTTTTTGCTGTACACCTCGGGCACGACGGGCTTCCCCAAGGGGGCCATCTACACCCACCGGATGTTGTTCTGGAACAGCGTCAACACGGCCATGAGCCTCATCGTCAATCAGGAGAGCCGCACCATCGTATGTATGCCGCCCTTCCATACCGGCGGCTGGAACGTACTGCTTACGCCCTTTCTGCACCACGGCGGCTATGTATGCC
>CAYOTJ010000104.1:0-4074 GCA_964406855.1 uncultured Saprospiraceae bacterium | reverse complement strand
GCCGTCCTCCAACTGCTCGAATCGGAGGCCCCCACCCTCTTCATGGGCGTGCCCACTATGCTCAAAATGATGGCCGTTGTGCCCGGCTTCGCCGACACCAACCTCGCCAGCCTCCGCTACATCATCGTAGGGGGCGAGGCCATGCCCATCCCGCTCATCGAGGTTTACCACGCCAAGGGCGTGCCCATCCGCCAGGGCTATGGCATGACGGAGGTAGGCCCCAACCTCACCAGCCTTCACCAGGATGACGCCATCCGCAAAAAAGGCTCCATCGGGCGCCCCAATTTCTACGTCGAAACCCGCATTGTAGACGACAACGGCGAAGAAGCCGCCCCCGACAGCTCCGGCGAGCTCTGGCTGCGCGGCCCCATGACTACCCCCGGCTATTGGCGCAATGCCGACGCCACCGCCCGCGCTTTCTCCGAGGGCAACTGGTTTCGCACCGGCGACCGCGTGCGCCGCGATGCCGAAGGCTATATCTTCGTCGTCGACCGCATCAAAAATATGTTCATCTCCGGGGGCGAGAATGTTTATCCCGCCGAGGTGGAGCGCATCATCCTGGGCTGCGAGGGCGTAGCCGAAGCCGCCGTCATAGGCGTGCCCGACGCCCGTTGGGGAGAGGTGGGCCACGCCTATGTGGCCCTGGCGCCCGGCGCCCACCTCAACGAGCAGACCCTCATCGACCATTGCGCGCGCCACTTGGCGAAGTTCAAAGTGCCCCGCTACATCACCTTCCTCGATGCACTGCCCAAAAACGACACGGGTAAGATCAATAGGAAACTGCTCAAATAGGCATGCGTTTTTATGAAGGGATACTACGGAAGACCCGGGCTTATACTTCCGTTTTGCACCCAGGCACTATGCCCTATCCTGGCAAAATAGTTTTGGAGATAAAAATGATGTAGATATTTATCAGGACGAATTACATTTGTGACATTGGCTGCTGACTAAGCTCAACTTTAGCATTTTACGCCGTTGGATAGTATACATGCTCACTCCAGTATCCTGGCCCAGGCTGTATCCCGCAGGTGAAAATAGCCCGTACGGTTGAGATCATCGTACAGGATAGGCCCAAAGGGCGCCGCGCAGGCTCGGTCCAATCGCCTGAACTCATCCAATGGCGCATCGTCGTTGGTGATGTATAGCGAGAGGGCCGAGTCGGGATGCGACAACGACGACAGCAACAGGGTCTCATAAGGCGAGGCCCATTCCATTTTGAGTTTATCCATAGGCGCTTTCTGTTTCAGCAACAAAAAGCGCTGTTCAGGGTACCCCCTAAGCCACTCCACCATCTGCTGTAACCTGAAGTAGCGACCGTGATACTCCTGAAAGGTATGCACCAACTGCCCGCCTCTCACCATCAGTAACGCGGCAAAAAAACCAACCACTACTGCGGACCGCCATTGGGGCATCCAGTCGCAGGCCAGCGGCAAGGCAATAAAAAGCCCCAGCATCAGATAGTAACTCTCAATGTAGAACAACTCTGCCCCCCAGTGGTAGGTCGTCAGTATCAACGCCAACCAGCTTAAGGTAGCGCCCCATAGCCAAGCCAATAGCCGCCACTGCCGCCGACCGGCATAAAAATAGCTAAGTCCGGCCAGTACAGGCAGGTAGAACCAGTATACAAACAGCGCATGAAGCCCAAACTCCCGAGTAGCCGCCAACCCAAAAATATTGAATAGCCGGTCGGTAAAGCCTTCCGCCATACCCATAGCGTGCGCGTCGTAGGCGTTGCCGGTCGCTAAAAAGTGCTTATAGGCCATCGCGCCTATGGCCATCGCCGGCAGCAGATAGCGGCTCAGGCGGCGGCGCTCATCGCCCCCGACCCGCAGGAAGAAAAAGCCCCAGGCATACAACAGCGCTACCACCGCCAACGGATGCCAGTATACCACCGCCACCGACAATACTGCCGCCACCGCCTTGCCTACCCAGCCCGGCTTCAAGGTTAAGCCCACCGTCAGCAGCGCCGCCGCACAGCCCTGAATCAATTCCGACTGTATCCAAAAAAACGTATGCGTCATCATCAACAGGTAGTACAGCGCCAGCGCTACCGCTATGCGCGGCTGCCGAGCCCAATAGTACAACAGCCCAAAAAAAATGAGTGGATAGGCCTGAAACGCCACCGAATATAGCCCCAGTACCCACGGCAGACTCAGTCCGGCTTTCACCGCCGCCAACGGCCACAACTGTACCAAGGCCGCTCCAAAGCGCTGTGCCTGTATCGCCAGGTCGCCCCGTACAATCACCGAAAAAACCTGATAAGCCGCATCTATCATAATCACCCGCTCCCGCCAGTACAAAGCCGCCAGCAACAGCAGCAACAGCAGCCCCCCGGCCGCCAGCCGCAGCGGCCAGGGCGAAGCATAGCCGCCATCCCACCCAGGCTTAGCCTGCCCCACCGGCGTTGGCTTCAAGTCTGATGTATTCATATCGCTGTATTTTGCCCCGCCGCACTCCTGTACCCCGAGGCTAAGGTTCTGCAAAGCTCCAAAAAAATAGCCATTACTCAAGACCGCAAAGTGGGATTCATCAAATTCGGCTCCCGTGTCGACCTCTTTCTCTCGCTATCCCCGGCGATATAGTTCTCCGAGTTAAGATGAGTGAAAAATTGACGCCGCTATTTTTGGGGCTGGCAAGGCAAAAAACGCAGACATAGCCTAAGCTATGGCGAGGCTTTTTAACGCCGCCAGACAGAAAAAGAGCAAGTCAGGATTCACAAATCTTGGCTTAGAGAACTATAAAATCATGGCTTCTGTCATCCTCGCCCTCCACGCTCGTGCGCAGCTCCTAAAATTCAACGCCCTATGCTTTTTACTCGTGCCCCCCTGCCGGCCTAAGTGTACACGAGCAATGTCAACAAAAGACCATGTCTAATGGAAGTGTGCATTATTTCCACGCGATGTTATGTTGTTCCTTAGCACGCTGGTCAATTGCGGTCGAGCGCCCACGGCGCCCTACCTTCGCCCCCACCTAACTGCACCGGAGGCGCGTCGGGCGGCCAATGCGCCTTGAGCCAGGCATTCATCTCGGCCCGAAAGCCCTCTTGGTCGGGTTCCAGCTCCAGCCACAGTACGACCTTGGTCTGCGCCCGACGAGCGTAGGCCCGGGTCCAGAAAATGCGATCGAAGCGCGTCCAGGGCAATTGCAGCAGCAGCGGCTCTATCCAGCGGTACAGGCCCGAGCGGCGGTAATAACCATAGATGGCGTGTATGGCGCGTTGGGTATCGGCGGTTTTTTGCAGCAGTTGAGCCCCCAGCTCGGCCGGCGTCTTTAATACCGGCAAAAACTCGCGCCGACGGCGAAAGTTTTTCACCTCAATGAGCCAGAGCGAGCCGTCGGGGGCCAGCGCCATGAAGTCGACGGCCTTGAGGCCCTGCCCGCTCAACCCCCGGTAATAGGTATGGCGGTCGTAGTGCCTGACGCCCCAACCTCGTGGAAATGAAAACACCAGCCCGCTCTCTTGGAATACCATAGGGCAAAAATAACAAAAAGCGCGCAAGCCATACCTTCACCGCATTTTCCCGCCTACAACCACGCCAGCCACAGGCTGCGCAGGCTGAGCACAATGATGAGCGCCCCCACCAGCAGCATAGCGTAGCGGGCATTGATGTAGCGGCACAGATAGGCCCCCAGCGGCGCGGCCAGCGCGCCGCCCAGCACCAACCCGGCAATGATCTGCCAGGCGCCGGTGCCCACCGACAGGCTGAAAATCCCCGAAGCCGTAAAGGCTACCAGAAACTCCACCGCATTCACCGTGCCTATGGTGAGGCGGGGGTTGTTGCCCGAGCCCAGCAGCGTAGACGTAACAATGGGCCCCCAGCCGCCCCCGCCCGAGGCGTCTATGAAGCCGCCAAAAAGCGCCAACAACCGCGGCCGCTTGTACTCGCGCTGCGCCATAACCCGGTACCGCGCCTTGCGAATGACCACTATGCCCATCACCAGCAGGTAAAGCGATACCCAGGGCTTGATCATGGCCCCATCAAACGACGAAAGCGCATAGGCGCCCAAGCCCGCACCCAGCGCGCCCGGCAGCGCCAATTGCAGGAAAAGCTTTCGGTCTACATTGCCCATCCG
>CAYOTJ010000103.1:0-9503 GCA_964406855.1 uncultured Saprospiraceae bacterium | reverse complement strand
TCAGTTTTCGGGTGTTGAAGAAAGTGTTATAACCAACGGAAAGATGGTTTGGAGTACCAGCCAGCCATCAAAACTCTCATTCAGCAACCGGACAAATACAAGCGCCGGAATTCAGGTGACCGACTGGGGCGAATATGATGTTTTCTACCAATTCAAAACAGCCGACAGTTGCAAGGTTTCCGGAATTTTAAAACTGAAATTTGCCGAAACACCCACAGCAGAATTCAGCTTTGCTGATGATTCAAACGACAAATGTAAAGGATACAACCGCGAAGTGATTTATACCGGGAATGCCACGCAGAATGCACATTATTACTGGGATTTCGGAAACTGCATAGCCGATTCTGTAAACTGGAACCGGTGGCGGGTTTCACTTTCTCCGGGTAATTCAAAAGCAAAAATTTCGCTTTATGTGGAAGAAAACGGCTGTTTCAGCCCCGATACTTTTGTATTGGATATTGGTGCCAATCCCGATTTTGTAATGAATACCGCCAAAAGCCGCGGATGCGATTCGGCGTTAATTAGCTTTTCGGGTGAATTGAAAGTAGATGATAATGTTGAATTTGAATGGAATTTCGGTGACGGATCGGCAATCAGCACCCGGCAAAATCCATCACATTTTTATGGAAATAAAGGCTTTTACGATGTGTCGCTGAAAATAACCAATACCGACAATGGTTGTTTTATCGGATTTACAGAAAGCGAAATGGTAAAAATCTTCCCGACTCCGGTTGCTGAATTTACCATTGACCCGGCATCGTGTGCCGACAGTATTGTTCAGGCTGTTTATTCGTTTAATATCGATTCTTCGTTTTGCAGCTGGAATTTCACCGGTGCTCACCAGGTTGGACCAGGAAATGATTCAGTTTTTGTATTTCTCGATAATCCCACCGGAATCATCAGATTACAGGTCGAAGAATTTGGCTGCAAAAGTGCCTGGTCTGAAAAACCGGCAACACGCAAACCGTTTTTCGATATTGAAACAGATCCCGATGAAGGATGCCAGCCTCTGATGATCAGGACAATGGCAGTTTCGGCCGATGAATCGCTGAAATATAACTGGCTGACTGATTCCGTGATTGTTCAGGGAAATGAACATGATTTTATGGTTGATGAACCTGGCAATATTGGGTTCAGACTGGCAGCTTATTCAGAAAACACAGGTTGTTCCGATACAATATTCAATCCCGCAATGGTTACGGTGCATCCAAAACCCGAAGCGAAATTTGAGGTTGATTACCCGGTTGCCATTATCGACAATGCCAGTCTTACGTTTACCAATCTTACCAGCGATGTTTCGGACTTCAGCTGGGATTTTGGCGACGGCAGCGCATCGCAACAGGAAAACCCGCAACACCGGTACACGGCTGTGGGTAAATATCCTGTGAGTTTAATTACCGGCACAGAAAAGGGTTGCCTCGACACCACATCTTCTTTTGTTGAAATTGTGCCGTTTACCACTTATACGCCCAATGCCTTCCGTCCTGACAGCGAAATTGCTGAAAACAGGCTTTTTATGCCGGTCACGGTGGGTGTTGATCCCGGCAACTTTTCGTTGTTAATATTTAACCGTTGGGGAGAAGTGGTTTTTGAGTCGGATAGTCCTGATTACAAGTGGGATGGAACCGCAAAAAACAACCAGCCGGCTCCTGTTGGTAATTATATCTGGAAAGCAGATTTTCTGGATGTACAAGGTTTTTTTCACTCTGTAAAAGGCCAGGTTCTGCTGATCAGGTAAAAAACAGAAGATTCATTTCGGTTCCGGATATAAGGGTTTTCAATATTGACAAAAAATTGTGAATAAGTATAAGGGCGAACACAAATATTCATACAAACGGATTCATTAACTTCGCAGGAAACAGGATTGAAGATTATGCCGTACCGACGCTTGCCAACAACAGATAAAGCACGAATGAGAGCTTTGGAAGCTGCCCTTCAGAAAGCAGACTTTAAGAATGGGAAAGTTGCTATATCCAACAAAACGATAGAAGAACTCCAGAGTGTGAAAAGCAAGTTTGAAAACATGCTGACGCATTATGAAATGAACATCCAGATTCAGGCGGATAAAAACCATGTTTACAAAGCCACCATGGAAAAAGCCAGGATGTATGTCGATCATTTTATCCAGGTACTTTATCTTACTTCTGAAAGAGGCGAAATAAACGGCGGAATCAAATATTACGGTCTTGAAGAGTTTAATGGCAAAGTTCCGCCATTGAATACCGAAGAGGAAATCCTTTTCTGGGGCAACAAAGTTATTGAAGGCGAGCAGCAACGCATTCGCAACGGCGGAAGTGCTATTTACAATCCTTCCATCGCACTGGTTCGCGTTAAACTGGAAGAATTCAAGGATGCCGCTATTTTTCAGCAAAACCTGAAACGAAATACCCAGCGTACCTATAATTCCATGCAGGAGCTGCGTAAAACCACCAACGATTTTATCAGCCAGTTGTGGAATGAAATCGAAGAAGGGCTTGACACAGAAATTCCGAAACACAAAAGACAGATTGCACAGGATTACGGCATCGTGTATATTTTCCGCCGCAAGGAAAAGAAAACGCTTACTGCCAAAGAATTGCAGTGCGACTTGTTATTCGATTTTGCCTGATTTTTTCTGAATATTTCTTTACTGAAGATACCGCCTTTCTTTTACAGCCGGGGCGTTTTCACGTTTTATCAGCCAGAGCAAAAGGGCAACCACCGCGATACTCACAATTGAAAAATATATACTATCGCCGGTTGATCCGATTTCTTCAAATTCCGGTTTAATGGTTCCTTTATCGATCAGATACATCCCGGTTACTGCCACCCCGTTGTTGATAAAATGTGCAATGATGGGCAGCCACATTGAACCACTCCAGACCAACAGGTATCCGAACATCACTCCCAGCAACATGCGCGGAATGAAACCATAAAACTGAAAATGCAGCGCACTGAAAAGGGCTGCGGCAATCCAGATTCCCCAGTGCAGACTGCGTGTCCAGTTGGTGAAAATCCGCTGGACCACTCCCCTGAAAAGCAATTCTTCACCAATTGCCGGCAAAAAGGCAATCATAAAAAGGTTAAAAAGATAGCCGCCTAAGCTGTCAACTTGCAGAAATTTTTCGGTGAGTTCAGCCGCCATATCTTCACGGGTTTTTTTTCAGTTTTCCAGTCCCGAAAGCCATTCAGGAAGTTTCATGTTTGCATTCAGTTCTCCGAAAAGGTTGATTACCGGTATAGCAGAAAAACCCAACACAATTACAAGCAAAACAGACTGTGCGGTTACTGTTTTATTCAATTGAAGATATGCTGCAATTTCTCCATAATAAAGCCAGGCAAGAATAAAAGGGGGGACAATAAAAACACCTATTGACTGAACCACCTGGAAATATTTCAGTAAAGCTATATTTTCACCATTGAAAACATCAATACCTCCGGCCATCGACATCATTGAATCAAAACCAAATAGTGGGATTGCCACAATCAGCGATATTATCATAAAGACAATAAAACTTGCCACCACCACAAAAATTGCAAACATCAACTGGGGGAACGGCTTCATTTCTTTGAAAACAGCTCGTAACATTTTTTTACGTTTTACGCAAAGATATAAAAGTAATGACGGAAGAGCAGAGAAAAGAGTTTGGTGGAAATTTATTGCGACTGAAAGGGATTTGTTGTGATTGATTGAGATTTATTGTGATTTGTATTAGTCAATCGAGACTGATATTAATTGATTGGGAAGATCTTTTTTGCGATAAATCTCCAAAAGTCACCATCAATCTCCTTGTTAAATCACTTTTCAGTTACATTTATCTTGTAAAATTCGAAGTTATGGAACTCAATAAATCAATCATCGGGATGGTGCATGTGGCAGCTTTACCCGGAACACCCCGAAATTCGGGGGGGATTGCAGAAATTGTGTCTGCCGCTTTGCGGGATGCCTTGTTACTTGCAGAAGGCGGCGTGGATGCAATAATGATTGAAAATATGCACGACAGGCCTTATCTGAACCGGACTGCCGGTCCCGAAATTGTGTCGGCAATGACGGCTGTTGCGGTTGAATTGCGGCGCAAAATTGCATTGCCGCTGGGAATTCAGATTCTGGCGGGTGCCAACAAGGCAGCGCTGGCCGTTGCGCTGGCTGCCGGTTTTAATTTCATCAGGGCCGAAGGATTTGTTTTTGGCCACCTGGCCGACGAAGGCTGGATGGATGCCGATGCCGGCGAGCTGTTGCGCTACCGCCGAAACATAGGCGCCGAGTCGATTGCCATCTTTACCGACATCAAAAAAAAGCACAGCGCCCATGCCGCTACCGCCGACCTGAGCTTAGCGGAAACGGCGCAGGCGGCCGCTTTCTTCCGCTCCGACGGGCTCATCATCACCGGTTCGGCTACGGGCAAAGCCGCCGCCGCCGCCGATGTGCGGGCCGCCCGCGAAGCCTGCCCCGACCTGCCGGTACTGGTTGGCTCGGGCGTATCGCCCGAAAACATAGCGGAACTG
The DNA here is from genome assembly GCA_964406855.1 of uncultured Saprospiraceae bacterium. Taxonomy (GTDB): domain Bacteria; phylum Bacteroidota; class Bacteroidia; order Chitinophagales; family Saprospiraceae; genus JAUMBM01. Next base: position 5,018 of record CAYOTJ010000103.1, on the reverse strand, counting down.
CTGCCTTATGCCGATGGGTTCATTGTAGGTTCGTACTTCAAGGAAGGAGGCCACTGGGCCAACGCCATAGCCCCCGCAAGGGTAAGCGCCTTGGTGAAGGCGCTGGAACGCGCCCGAGTGATGGAACTATAAAAAAAGCGGCAAACCCCCTGCCGGGAGCTTGCCGTTCGTTAAACTGTTTCACATTACAACAGTCGGGCGAATTTTGGTTTTGCCACACACTCATAGTTCCCCGGTTTAGGATAAGTGAATCTTAGCCCGGAGAACCTTAAAAGTAAGTCCTTTTGCGATGCCGCGCTCAGGGCTGCAACGAAACGCAAGCTGGGTGCAGCGAAACGCAAACCGGCTGCATCAGACAATATGACATCTTAGGGGAAATACCCGTAACTTTGTAGCATACATAACAGCAGCTATGTCAGCTAATTTTATAAAGGCCGCCAACAATCGCCAGCCCTGGCACGAACGACGCCTCATCACGGCCATAGCAGCCCTCTATGCCCTTACTCAGGTGATCACCTTCCTGCGGATGTACTCGCAGCTAAAATTAGACAACAGCGGCATCGATCTCAACATGATGATCCGCGACCGCCTCGTAGCCTGGGGCGTAGGCGTGGTGTTTGCCATCATCATTGTGCGCACCACCCGCTTCCTGCTCCAACAGCGCAACTGGGCCTGGCCGCGCATCATCATCACCCATCTCGCTTTTGCCTTTTTCTTTTCTATTGTGTGGTATGCCACGCTTATCGGGGCGCATCACCTGTTTTGCACCGGGGCCGAGTGCGACGAACTGAGCCAGGATCTCCTGTTTTGGTTTCTCATCAATTTTGACAAACTGTTTCTGCTCTACCTCGTTACCGTAAGCATCACCTATACCTTCTACTACGTCAGGCGCGACCACGACAACCAACTGCGCCATGCCCACGTTCAAACCCAGTTTCTGCAAGCCCACCTCAAAACCCTCCGCTCGCAGCTACAGCCGCACTTCCTGTTCAATACCCTCAACAGCATTGCCAGCCTCATGGACATCGACATCGACCGCGCCAAAATGATGCTGGCCGACCTCGGCGATCTGCTGCGCCGGGTGCTCGACTGGAGCGATATCCAGATGGTGCCCCTGTCTGATGAGCTCGACCTCCTCAGCAAATACGTCAACATTGAAAAGACCCGTTTCAGCGACGACCTCGATGTAAACTGGAAAATAGACCCCGACCTGCGCGACGCCCAGGTGCCCGCCATGCTGCTGCAACCGCTGGTAGAAAATGCCATCCGCCACGGCTTCTCCCGCAATCACCTCGAACTCGCCATCAACATCGAAGCTTTTGCCGCCGACGGTCATCTGCACCTGCGGGTATGCGACAATGGCCAGGGCCTCAACTTAGCCGATGGCAAAGACATTTTCAACAAAGGCACCGGGCTGCAAAATACCCGCGAGCGCCTCATGTCTATCTACGGCGATTTTTGCTCCTTTACGGTGACCAATACGCATCCGGGGGCTTGCAGCCATATTATTTTACCCTTACACCTGCAACGCAAAGACGCCGAGCCTGCTGCCCCCCCGCAGCCGCCCCGGCAGATCGTTGCGTCTTAAAATCAATCTTCCCATGTTTAACATCCTCATCATCGACGACGAAGCCCTCGCCCGACAGCGCGTGCGCAAACTACTGCCCCAGTGGCCCGAAATCAACGTACTGGGCGAGTGCAAAAACGGCGCCGAGGCCATCGCCAACATCCGGGAGAAAAAACCCGACCTCATCTTCCTCGACATCCAGATGAAGGATATGACGGGCTTTGAAGTGCTCGAACAGTTGGAAGAAGACGAAATCCCACTCACCATCTTTGTCACTGCCTACGACAAATACGCCATCCAGGCGTTCGACGTATTTGCTTTCGACTACCTGCTCAAGCCCTTCAAAGACGACCGCTTTGCCCTATCCGTCGACAAAGCCCTCGCTAACCTCAAGGAGCGCCGCCAGCGCGGCCACATCGACCAGCTCAAAGCCCTCATCGAGCACCTCAAAGCAGGCGCCGCCCCGACCTCAGCCGAAACCCAAACCAAGTTAGCCCTCAAGCACGGCAGTAAGGTGAGCTTAGTGGCCATGCCCGACATTCGCTACATCGAGGCCTCGGGCTACTACATAGAAGTGTACACCGCCGAAAAGCGCATCCTCCTGCGCGAGTCCATGCAGCAAATCCTCGAACAACTCGATCCCGGCTACTTTTTGCGCATACACCGCTCTACCATCATCAATGCCCACTACTTAGCCGAGATACAACATACCGGCGCCGGCGACATAGAAGTAAAAATGAAAGACGGCAAGTGCTTTCGGGTCAGCAAGTCTTACCGCGACGACCTCTACGCCCGCCTAAAATTGTAAAAACGCTTTACCTTTACCCCCGCCTTATGCCAATACCCATAAGGCCATGTCATGGCTAAGGACTTCACCCAAGGCTGGATACTCCCCGCCGTGCGGATGGCGCTCGAAACAACCGCCGTTGTGTTCCCGCCGGCCTGCCGCTACCTCGCGCTGCGCATCTTCAGCTCGCCCCGCAAAGGCCGCCTTTCGCCCGGGCAGGCCCACTGGCTCGACGAGGCCAAACTGCCGCCCCTCCGCATCAACGGCTATCCCACTCAGCTATACCACTGGCCCGGCCCGGGCCCCCGCGTGCTACTGCTACACGGCTGGGAGAGCAACAGCGCCCGCTGGGAAGGGCTATGGCTTCAACTCCGCGCCGCCGGCTTCGACCTCATGGCCATCGATGCGCCCGCGCATGGCTATTCGGGCGGCGACCGGTTTACGGCCGTGCGCTATGCCGGCGGCCTCGCTGAGGCCCTCGACCAATATGCGCCCCGCGCCATCGTAGGCCATTCGGCGGGCGCTATGGCCGCCCTCTATTGCTTAGCCAACCTGCGCCCTGAATACGCCCCCGATAAATTGGTGCTGATCGGTATGCCCGCCGGCCTCGACGGGCTCCTCCAGGCCTACCAGCGCATCCTCGGCGTCAGCGACCGCGTCATGCGCCGGCTCAACGAAGCCGCTGAGCGTCGGTATGGGTTTCCCCTGCCCGCCTTCCTCATGCCGCCCTTAGCCGCCCGCATCCATGCGCCCGGCCTCATCATACACGATCACGACGACGAACTGGCTCCTTTGGCCGAGGCGCGTGCCGTGCATCAGGCCTGGGCAGGCAGCCGGCTCATGGTTAGTCGCGGCCTCGGCCACAGCACCCAAAGCCCCGAAGTATGGCAGTGGGTGACGGCCTTTTTGCAGGAAACCGTCAGCGGCGCGCCAACTATGGCCCCCAAAAACCGTTAATCTTATAAAGCCAAACCATGGAACCACAATTTGCCGGCCTTAAGCGCAAGGTCGATCAGTACCGCGAAGTGCTCAAAAATACCGCCGATTACCGCGCCGTCTGGCGCGAACAACTGCGCAGCCAGATCGCCGATCAGCTCGCCCGCATGATCGCCGAAGTAGGCTTAGAGGCCACCGTTGAAGTGCGCGAGCAGGTAGACAACCTCGAAGCCGTAGTGCTCAGCCTCGGCACGGTAGCCAGCGGCATGTCGCAGCGCTTAGGCGTAAAACTCCAGCGCGAACTCATCAAACACAACGGCGACCTGGTATACCAACAGCTCTTCAACGGCAAGGTGCTCGTTCTCATCAACTATCCCTTCATCGAAGGGTACGGCGAGCCCCGCCCCCCTAAAACCATCGCCATCTACAGGCCCGAAGAGCTCAAAGAGCCCTACTACCTGCGCCACCTCGAAGACTTTATGCAGGAAATAACCCTCTGGGAAGACTACGACGACGACGAGCCCCACCAGCGCATTGGCTTCCAGCTCAACTTTGGCGCCGGCGCCGTCGACGGGCAGGCACAATAACCGCTTCTTCCACCCCCGCATGAGCGAACCCGTCAAAATATTATACGCCGAAGACGAGCCCTTCTTAGGCAAAATCGTCAGGGAATCCCTACAAAGCCGCGGCTTCCAGGTAGAGCTCATTGCCGATGGCGCCGCCGCCCTCGACGCTTTTCAGGCCCTGCAACCCGACATCTGCGTCCTCGACGTCATGCTGCCGGGCCTCGACGGCTTCGCCATAGGGCGCGCCATCCGGCAGTCGGCGCCCCGGCTGCCCATCATCTACCTCACCGCCAAAAGCCAGACGGAAGACGTCGTCGAAGGCTTCGCCGCCGGCGGCAACGACTACCTCCGCAAACCCTTCAGCATGGAGGAGCTCATCGCCCGCATCAACAACCTGCTCGCCCTCGCCGGCCGGCCCGAAACCGCCCAGCCCACAGCCCCACAAGACCTAACCCAAATACGCCTCGGCACTTACCGCTTCTACCCCCTCCGCCAGGAACTCCAATGCGGCGACCAAATCCGCCGCCTCTCCCACCGCGAAACAGAACTCCTCCTTATGCTCACCGAAAAACCCCACCAACCCATCGCCCGCAAAGACATCCTCGAACGCCTCTGGGGCAACGACTCCTTCTTCAACTCCCGCAACCTCGACGTATACATCACCCGCCTGCGCGACTACCTCCGCCACGACAGTAGCGTCCAGATCATTACCCTCAAAGGCGTCGGCTATCGCGTCGTCGGCCTATAGCCCCGTTCACCCTTAAAAAAGGGGCCTCCCCCGCATAACATTCCCCTGCGTTGGCAGCCTGCGCGGGGGCGCTACGCTGCGCAGCTCGCTATTCGCTCGGCCCTCCGGGCTGCCTCCCAAAGGTCGGCCCTGCTCCGCATCGCTAGGCCGGGCGCCAACCTGCCGGAGCTTTGGCTATGTGAAATAAAATCATCTGCACAAAAAAGCGTAATTTTGTGTATACGGCATGAATGCCGCAGGAACCATTAACCCTGCCCCCCGGCCTCTACTGGCTGCTGCTACAAACCGCCGAGGGCCAAACCCAGGTACTCAAATGGATAAAACACTAAGGGCCATGCGCCGGGCCTTGCGCGCAATACCCCCCATGCCCCTGCTGCTGGCGGCAGCCCTGCTCTGGAGCAGGGCTGCCGCAGG
>CAYOTJ010000102.1:5216-9534 GCA_964406855.1 uncultured Saprospiraceae bacterium | reverse complement strand
CAGCGAGGGCTGGAGCTGGATTATCCCCAATCTGAATAAAAACAATCCTGTAAATCCTGTCTAAAAAACCTTCGAAAATCCCATGCCCTCCTGAATCGTCTTAGCATACGGATGAGCAGGGAACTATACCTCCTTTTTCAGCAGCGCGTTATGGGGGTCGGGGCAGCGGTGGAAGCGGTATGGCCGCCCGTCTGCAAAGGAGGTTTCCGGCATGAGCGCAGCGATCAGGTTTAGCCGCCAACAAAGATGCGGCCATAATAGCGGACGACGCGGTGGCGGGCCGGGGGCAATGGCATAGCGCTTTACATACATCATTGCCCCCGGCCCGACAGCCCCCAAAAAAAATTAGCGACTTACGACAAATTTTCGGGTTTGCAGCAATTGTCCTTCCTGGCTGAGCACCCGGATGAAGTAAATGCCGTTGGGCGCTGCGGCGAGGTTTACGCTGGCGGCGCCATCACCGATCGGATCTGTGCTTAAATTGAGGATGCGGCCTGTGGCGTCGGTGATTTGGATGCGGGAATTTTCCAGGTCGGGGAAGTTGACGAACAGTTCATTGCCCGCCGGATTGGGGAACAGCGTCAGCGGCGCATGGGATAGCGCGCGCGCATCTGGCAGGGCAATGTTGCCGGTTTCTGTGCCTGTGCCGCCGCCGGCTAAGTAATAACCGCCGCCGGAGGTGCGATAAAAAGTGTAGTCCTTGATGCCCACCTGGGTGGTTCCGTTCATGGCCCGAACCCTGTAGGTGACGCTTTGGCCGGTGTTGAGGTAGAAATAATAGGTGGAGCAGTTGCTATTGGAGCAAGCGCCGTATAACGCGCTGCCGCTTTGAATACTCCAGGTAAAAGAGGTGGCGCTGCTGCAGCTTACCGATACCTGATTGTAGTAATTAGCGGTGTAATTGACGGTATTGAGGCTGATGCCGGAGCTCGTCCAGGTACCCGATATGTTGCAGGGCGAGGGTGGGTTTCCGCCGCCGCCGCTGCCGGGCAGGCAGGAGGTATCCAGCCCCCCGGGCCCGCGATTGACGTACTTGAGGTAAGTGGCGCCGGTGGGCGGCCCACAGGAGCCATTATTGAGGCCGTGTTTGCGGAGTTCGGAGCCGAAGCCCACTTTTTCTACTAAGCAGCCGCCCGGAAGGATAACGGCCGCGTGTTGGCAGGGGAAGTAGACCGCATTGGCCTGGGCGGGGTCGGAGACGACCACAAAATTGGGGTCGTTGAGGATAGAATTGGATGAATACGTACTGGCGATGCTGTTGTAAGAAGGCGGAATCCAGGTTCCGTAGCGGGATTCGTAGTAGTAGGCTTTCACGTACTGGTAGCAGTTGAAGTCGTTGGCCCACGACCCCGCCGGGGCTATGGTTTGGGCAAAGGTACAACTGCAAGTTTGGGCATGGGAGACAGCTTTGGACGCCGGCAGCAGGCCCAAGACCATAAACAGCGTAAAAAAAATTTTGAATTGCATGAGGAATGTGTTTTTGAGATATGAAAAATAGCTAATGCCAAGTCAATTTACAAAGACGCGCATTTACGCTCAAAAGCCTCTTTTTCTTTCAAAGGCGATTCAGTAAATATAATAATATTCGGGCTTAGGCAACAAACACATTCGGGGCCAATTACAAAGAGGAGTTGTTTTTGGCCATGCGGCGGAGGCTGTTGAGCAAACGGCTTGCATTTCAATGTTTTCCATCTGCGTTTTCCTGTTGCGGGCTCATTATTTCTCTTTACCTTTGCGCCCGAAATAGGAGGCCTGAGCCCCTTTTGACCAATTCATCCGTTTTTAGCCGAAAGGCAAGCTTTTTCACTGCTCATGAGCAATATCAGAAACGTTGCCATCATCGCTCACGTAGACCATGGCAAAACCACGCTGGTGGACAAAATGCTGCTGGCGGGCCGGCTGTTCAAAGAACACGAACTGCCGGGCGAACTCATCCTCGACAACAACGACCTGGAGCGCGAGCGCGGCATCACCATTCTGGCCAAGAATGTATCCATCCGCTACAAAGATGTCAAGATCAACATCATTGACACCCCTGGTCACGCCGACTTTGGAGGCGAGGTAGAGCGCGTACTCAATATGGCCGACGGGGTGCTGCTGCTGGTAGACGCCTTTGAAGGCCCCATGCCTCAAACCCGCTTTGTACTGCAAAAGGCCTTAGAGCTGGGTTTGCGCCCCATTGTGGTGGTCAATAAAGTAGACAAGCCCAACTGCACCCCCGACGAGGCGCACGAGGCTGTTTTTGACCTGATGTTCAACTTAGGCGCCACCGAAGCCCAGCTCGACTTCCCCACCATCTTTGGCTCTGCCAAAAACGGCTGGATGAGCGACGACTGGCGTACGCCCACCGATAACATTTTCCCCCTGCTCGACGCCATCATTGAGCATGTGCCCCCGCCTACCATAGTAGAGGGCAACCTGCAAATGCTGGTGACCAGCATCGACTATTCCACGTACATTGGCCGCATCGGCATTGGGCGGGTGCAGCGGGGCAGCATTCGCACCGGGCAGCAGGTAGCGCTGGTGCGCAAGAGCGGCGAAGTGGAAAAGCACCGCATTCGCAGCCTCTTCGTTTATGAGGGCTTTGGCCGCTTAGAGGTGGAAAGCGTGCAGGCGGGCGACATCTGCGCCTTCTTTGGCGTAGAGGGCTTTGAAATTGGCGATACCATCGCAGATGCCGAGGCGCCCGAAGCGCTGCCTACCATCGCCATCGACGAGCCTACCCTGAGCATGATCTTCACCATCAACGACTCGCCTTTCTTCGGCAAAGAAGGCAAGTTTGTGACCTCGCGTCACCTGCGCGAGCGCTTGGAGAAAGAACTCGAAAAGAACTTAGCCCTGCGGGTGGAATCTACCGACTCTCCCGACGTTTTCCGGGTATATGGCCGGGGCGTACTTCACCTCTCCGTACTCATCGAAACCATGCGCCGCGAGGGCTACGAACTCCAGATCGGCCAGCCGCAGGTAATTGTAAAAACCATCGACGGCGTTAAGCACGAGCCGGTAGAAGAGCTTACCATCGACATACCAGAGGAAATCAGCGGTACGGCCATCAATATGGTTACCCAGCGCAAAGGCGCCATGCTGAGCATGACGCCCAAGGGCGACCGCACCGTACTGGAGTTTGAAATTCCCAGCCGCGGCCTCATCGGCCTGCGCAGCAATATGCTTACGGCTACGGCCGGCGAGGCCATTATGACGCACCGATTCAAGGAGTTTCAGCCTTTCAAGGGCGAGATTCCGGGTCGTGTCAACGGCTCGCTGATCGTTATGGAAACCGGCAAGTCCATCCCCTATGCCATCAACAACCTACAGGAGCGCGGCCGCTTCTTCATCGGTCACGGCGAAGAAGTGTACGAGGGCCAGGTGGTAGGCGAGCATAGCCGCCCCGGCGATCTGGTGATCAACCTCACCAAAACCAAAAAGCTGACCAACATGCGGGCTTCCGGCAGCGATGACAAGCTCAAGCTTATCCCGCCCCGCCGCTTCAGCCTCGAAGAAGCCCTGGAATACATCCAGGCCGATGAATACGCGGAAGTGACGCCCCAAAGCCTGCGCCTGCGCAAGATACTGCTGCGCGAAGCCGAGCGCAAGCGCGGGGAGAGAATCAACTACTAAGCAGAGAAACCTGCTTTTGACGCAAAAAGGCGTACCGGAAATCCGGTACGCCTTTTTTTATGATGCCTTATCCGCAAATTATTGCCCGAGGTAAGAACGGAGGGTATTGCGGTTGTACGACTTGCGCAGCCGGCGGATGGCGCGCTCTTTGATCTGGCGAACCCGCTCGCGGGTGAGGCCGTAGAGTTCGCCAATCTCCTCCAGCGTAAGCGCCTTATAGCCGTTGAGGCCATAGTAGGAAGAAAGCACTTCCACTTCGCGGGGCGACAGGATAGACAAGCCCTGCTGCACTTCCTCCTTGAGCGACTCTTCCATGAGCTGGGTATCGGGCAGCATGTCCTCGTCGGTTTTCATCATATCGAGGATGGTGGCGTCGCCCTCTTCGCCATTCAGCGGCGCATCTACGGACACGTGGCGGTTTTGCCCTTTGAGCAGGTTGGCCACTTCTTTAGGTGAAATATCGAGCAGCTCGGCCAATTCTTCTTCTGTAGGCTCGCGCTCAAACTTCTGTACAAAAGAAGTAAAAGCCTGGTTGACGCGGTTGTAGGAACCCACTTTATTGAGGGGCAGGCGCACAATGCGGGAGTACTCCACAATGGCTTGAAGGATCGACTGGCGAATCCACCATACGGCGTAGGAAATAAACTTAAAGCCTTTGGTTTCGTCGAAGCGCTTGGCGGCTTTCATCAGGCCTACATTG
>CAYOTJ010000102.1:2148-5206 GCA_964406855.1 uncultured Saprospiraceae bacterium | reverse complement strand
GCCCTCATTGATGAGATCGCTGAGCGACAATCCCTGGTTTTGGTACTGTTTGGCTACGGAAACTACAAAGCGAAGATTGGCGCGGGTAAGCTTATCGAGCGCTTCCTGATCGCCGGCGCGGATGCGCTCGGCGAGGCGGGCTTCCTCGTCTGCGTTGAGCATAGGAATCTTCCCGATGTCACTCAGGTACTTCTCAAGAGCGAGACTTTCCCTGGTGGTAATTTTATTAGATATCTTTAACTGACGCATGGATGAAGCGGAATTTGGAATACGGCCTGTTAAAATTACGCAAATCCTTTGAGAAAAGTTGCTATTCTTAGCCAACAATTTTTTTCAAGGGCTTTATAAGGGGCGCATACCCTATATAAACAGCCCGAGTAAGCGTTTGGTTCCGTCTGTGCGATCGCCCTGAAACAGGCGTCCCGAACCCTTGGCCGGAGCCAAAAGTTCGGGACGCAGACATTCATTAGCCTCTCTTTTACATAGTAGTTGCTAATAAACTTCGCTTACAGTTTGATGAGGCGAATAATTTTCATAGTGTCGCCTTGCGTACAACGCAGGAAGTAAATTCCGGGCTGATATTGCGCAATGGGTATTTCCAAAGTAGTTTGCCCGCCTTCCAGCACATAAGCCTGATTGAAGACCTGCCGGCCTGCTGCGCTGATGAGCGTCAGTTGAACGGCCTCGCCTTCAAAGGGCAATGACAGGTTGACGCGCACATAGTCGGATGCCGGATTGGGCCAGAGCGTTACATCCATCGCTACGGGCGCATCAAAGGAAGGCTCCATTGCCTCAGGCGCTTCAAGTTGCTGAAGCGGGCTGTTTTCGTTGGAAGCCGTCCGGATGACCGTCACGAAGTTGGAGGAAAGACTAAAACAGTCGTCGGTCAGTTCGGCCGTCGCCGCATTGTCGCCAGGCTCGGCCGTGATGCTGCCCGTGTAAGACAGGCCCCATACGCGGCAGATGCCCACACCCGTAGGCTCAAAGTCGATGTCGCTGTCGGCAGAGAAGAACAGGATGTTGTTCGACTCGTCGGTAACTACATAGGCATATTGCGCTAAGTCGGCGCCGGTATTGGTCATGTTTACCACATCCGACTCGCCATCGCCCACAACGGCCACAACGGTTTGATCGCCATCGGTGGTGCTAACCATTCCGCCATCCGGGGTCTGAGCTACGATGCGGATAAAATTGCGCGACAGCGCCCAGCAGTCGGTGCTGAGGGTATCTTCTCCTATGGTCGTATTGAAGCCCACAAGGTAGCCGCCGGTATAAGAAACTCCGTACAACCGGTATTCGCCCTCTGTTACATCCGAAAGGTCGATGATATTCCCCAGGATGCCGGGTACCAGCACGCTGCCATTGGCATCCGTGAAGATGTAGCGATAAGGAACATCGGTAGAGGTAGTCGAAATGACCAACGGATCCGGATTGCCGTCATCGGGGCAAACGTAGATGACATCGCCCCCAAACTGAGTGCTCAGCACGCCCCCTTCCAGATTCACCGAACGGCGAACCGTCAGGGAGTTGGAAGACCACTGAAAGCAACTGGAAGCCGGCGTGTTCACGTTGGCCGTATCGCCCGGCGACAACAGCAGGTTGCCGGTATACGACAGGCCCCATATCCGGTATTCGCCGGCGGCAAAGTCGGTAAAATCAACCGGAGAGCCCGCAAACAGCTTAATGACCACATCGTTGGTATCCGTCACCACATAAGTATAGCCTACAATAGACGTACTTGAGGTAGACACCGCCACCGAGGCAGCGTCATTGGCTACACACAGATCGAGTTCGGCGCCGCCGCCTTGCAGGCTTATGGTTCCGCCATTGGCCTGACCGCGGAATACGGCAATGAAGTTATTGGAGAGATCGTAGCAGGCATCCGACAGCACCGCCGTAGCGACGTTGGCGCCGATGGGGGCGCTAAGCGTGCCGGTATACGACAGGCCCCACACCCGCAGGCGCGGGAAGGCCGTTGTTTCAAAGTTGAACACCCCGGTTGTGGAAGTGGCCAGAATAACGTTGGTGTTGGTTGTGAGTACATACACATAGTTGGCCATGCCCGACAGGCCGCTGTTGCCAAAGGCCGTTTCATTGGGCTGGCCATCGTTGATACAGACGTAAATATCAGCCGGGCTTCCCGTTGTCAGCTCAAATATTTCGCCTCCATCTACGCGGTCTTTGTTGAGCTGAACAAAGTTTTCCGTAAGATCGTAGCAGTCTGATGCCAAGGCCACTTCAAAGATGTTGTCGCCCGGCAACACCTGAAGATTGCCCGTGTAAGACAGGCCGTAAATTTGCCAGTCGCCATCCGAGGTACCTTCAAAGTCAAAGTCGGGGTCTTCTACCACGCCTACTAAGAAGCCGTCTTCAACCACTAAGTAAACCAATGCGGCAGGGCTGGCGTTGCTCACTACAAAGCCAAACACATCGGGCGTACCGTCGCCAGAGCAAATATCGGCTTCCGTGGCCCCTTCGCCCGTCGTAATCTGGCTAGCCAACGGGCTGAAGCGGTTGATGGTTACAAAGTTGTTGGAAAGTCCGTAGCAACTGCTCGCCAATTGCACCTCGGCCGCATTGTCGCCTATCTGGGCCAGTAGTTCGCCGTCGTAGATGAGGCCCCATACGCGGTTGACGCCTTCGTTGGGCAAGGCTTCGAAATCGAAGCTATTGCCGTCCATAATGGCCACAATGACGTTGTTCTCGTCGGTTACGAGGTATAGGTACTGCCCCTCGCCCAAGATGTTTTCGCTAAAGAACGAAAGTTCGTTGGGCTGGCCGTCGCCGGGGCAGATGTAGCTTACCGTACCGCCGCCAAACACCGTCACATCGCCCGCCGAGAGCAATCCCAGCACGATGCGCACATAGTTATCGGAAAGGTCGTAGCAGTCGTTGCTCAGGCCCGAAGCCATAATATTGGCGCCCACCTGAGCCGTCAGCGTGCCCGTATAAGCTACGCCCCATACCCGGCTGACCCCTTGCTCAAACCCATCGAAGTTGAAGCTGGCGCCAGGCAGAATCTGTTGTATGATGTTGTTTTCATAGGTTACGATGTAGG
>CAYOTJ010000102.1:0-2138 GCA_964406855.1 uncultured Saprospiraceae bacterium | reverse complement strand
GTAGGCATAGCCCGTATTGGACGCGCCCGTAGCGGCAAAAGAAATTACGTCGGGCTGGCCGTCGCCGGGGCAGATGGCCAATTCATTGGCGCCTTCGGCGGTGGCCACCATCCCTCCATTGGGGGTATTGCGGATGACCGTCAGGAAGTTGTCCGACAGGTCGTAGCATTGCGTAGACAACCGCGCCGTAGTGGCGTTGGCCCCCGTGGGCAGGAAGAGGATGCCGCTGTAAGCTACGCCCCACACCCGGAATTCGGAGCCGATGTTGTTCTGGAAATTGTAGGTATCCCCGGTTACCGGGCTCAGGATGGTGTTGTTTGCATCCGTAATAAAGTAGGCATACAAGCCCGACGTACTCAGGCCTGTGCTGTCGAATGACAGCACGTCGTTGCCCGGCTGCGGGCAGAGATAGCGCGGCCCGCCGCCGCCTTCAAAACCAACCACGCCGCCATCTACTTCATTGCGCTCGATGAGGATAAAGTTAGTTGAAAGCTCGTAGCAGCCCGTCGAAAGCGGCGTGGTAGCGGCATTGTCGCCTACTTCGCCAATAAAGTCGCCGGTATAAGATACGCCCCAGAAGCGACAGTTGCCCGGCGCCGCCTGGTCGAGGTCTACGGCGTTGCCTGTCAGGACGGCAATAATTTCGTTGTTGGTATTGGTGAGGATCAACCGATAGTTGGCTTCGGCTACCGTAGTAACGTGGTTGACCGTGAAGATGTCCGGCTCGCCGTCGTTATAGCAGGCAAAGCCCTGGGGCAGGCCGCTGTCGAGGCTGATGGAACCTCCGTCTACGGCTTCCACCGTGATGCTTACAAAATTGGTAGACAAAGCCGAGCATTCGCCTGAAAGCTGCACCGCTCCGGCATCGTCGCCCACCTGGGCCAACAATTCGCCCGAGTAAGCCAGCGCCCAAACGCGGTAGGCGCCGCTGTTCAGTTGGCCAAAGTCAAAAGCATTGCCGCTGAAAAACCGCAAAATGATGTTGTTTTCATCGGTAATGACCCAGGTAAAGCTGGGCGACTGGGCAGCAGGAGCCGAAAAATTAAGCACGTCCTGGCCGGCGTCGCCTTTGCATACCAAGGCCGTAGTAGCGCCCGAAGTTAAGGCAATGGCGCCCGCCCGGGTCTGCACCAAGGTAAGGGCCACAAAGTTCTCGCTGAGGTCGTAGCATTCGCTGGAAAGCGTTGCCGTCGCGGCGTTCTCGCCGGGGTTAGCCGTCAGGGCGCCCGTGTAGGCTAAAGTCCATACGCGCACAACGCCTTCGCCAGAGCCATCAAAGTCGATAACCGGCGCGTCCGAAATGGCGATGATGACATTGTCGGCATCCGTGATGACGTAGGCTATGTTATCGCCAATGGCGCCGCCGGGCACAAATGTCAGGGCGTCGGCCTGGCCGTCGCCCGTACACAACAGCGCAGTGGTAGCGCCGTTGTCTAAGGCGATGGCGCCCCCGTCGACTTCCGTTCGGATGAGGCTGATGAAGTTATCAGACCGATCGTCGCAGTCGGTGCTCAGGTTGAGTTGGGTGATGAAGTCGCCGGGGCCCACCGTCAGGGCGCCGGTATAAGAAACGCCCCATACCCGGTACTCGCCCGGCGGCAGCGCGTCAAAATCGAGGCTTGAGCCCGGAAGTATCCTTATGATCTGGCCTTCCGGCGTAGTGAGCATATACACATAGGCGTTGGGCGCTGCATTTTGGCTCTCAAAGCTTACAACGCCCACGGCATCGTAAGCGCAGGCCAGCAGCGCTACGGCGCCGCCGGCGTCGGCAATGGCAATCTGGCCGGCGTCGGGGAAGAGCTTATTGACCAGCACAAAATTGTCGGAAACGTCAAAACAATCGCTGGCTAATTCGTCTTCATCGAGATCGTCGCCGGGCTGACCCGTAAAGGTTCCGAGGTAAGAAACGGCCCACACCCGCACTAAGCCATAGCCCGTAGGCTCAAAGTTGATCTCACCCGTGGTGCTCACACTCAGAATCACGTTGTTGGTATCGGTAACCACATAGGCGATCTGCTGCCCCACGCCCGTAGTGCTGAAGGTGACAATGTCGTCGCGCTCGTCGCCAATACACAGAAAAAGCGGCCCGGGCCCCGCCGAGCTCACTAAATCGCCCACCTCGGGCGCCTCGTTGGTAA
>CAYOTJ010000101.1:0-9554 GCA_964406855.1 uncultured Saprospiraceae bacterium | reverse complement strand
GGGGTGCAGCGGTATGCGTGAGGCACGAGCGCATAAGAGCGGAACACCCGACCCCGCGCGCTTAGGCAACTGCCCAGGCGCCTTCAGGCGCTAAATGGATGTTTGCGCGCGGGGGCACGCCCAAAAAATGCGCTCCATCTAAGGCTACGCGTCCAAAAACTGTCTGAGCACATACTGTAGGATGCCTTCGTGGGTGTAGTAGGCGATTTCGACAGTAGAGTCGAGGCGGGCGATGGCGGCAAAGGTGGTTGTTTTGCCTGAGGCAGGGTGCGTGGCCGTTACCGTGAGCGGCTTCAGGGGGCTGAGCCCTTCGGAGATGCCGCTGATGGAAAACAGCTCTGTGCCATCGAGGCCGAGGGTAGCTGCATTTTGGCCGGGCTCGAACTGTAGGGGCAGTACGCCCATACCTACTAAGTTGCTGCGGTGGATGCGCTCGTAGCTTTCGGCGATGACGGCCCTGATGCCCAGCAGGTAGGCGCCTTTTGCTGCCCAGTCGCGGGAGGAACCGCTGCCGTACTCTTTGCCGGCCAATACTATTAAGGGCGTGCCGGCGGCGCGATAGCGTTCGGAGGCTTCGAAGACTGTCAGAGGCTCGCCGGTAGGTACGTGGGTGGTATAGCCGCCTTCGCGGTTGGCCAATTTGTTTTTGATGCGTACGTTAGCAAAGGTACCTCTTATCATCACTTCGTCGTTGCCGCGGCGGGAGCCATAGGAGTTGAAATCTTCCGGGGCCACGCCCCGGTCGAGCAGGTAGCGGCCTGCGGGCGAGTTTTCTTTGAAAGAGCCTGCGGGTGAGATGTGATCGGTGGTTACCGAATCGCCCAGGAGCAGCAGGCAGTGCGCGCCATTGATGTCGGCGGGTTGGGTTGGCGTTGGAGGCAGGTTGCGGAAGAAGGGCGCCTCCTTGATGTAGGTCGAGCGTTCGTCCCAGGCGTAGACCCGCCCGTCGGGGGCGCTCAGCGACTGCCACTGATCGTTGCCATCGAAGATTTCGCCATAATTTTTTTCAAAGTCGCGGGTGCTCACGCTGCTCGTGACTAAAGCGGCGATCTCATCGGGGGTGGGCCAGATGTCGCGGAGGAAGACGGGTTCTAAGTTGGCGTCATAGCCTAAGGGCTCGTGCTCGAAGTCGATGTCTACGCGGCCGGCGAGGGCGAATGCTACTACCAGCATGGGCGACATGAGGAAGTTCATCTTCACCTGAGGGTGTACGCGGGCCTCGAAGTTGCGGTTGCCCGACAGTACGGAGGCTACCACGAGGTCATTTTCTTCTACGGCCCGTGCGATGTGGGGCGGCAGCGGCCCGGAGTTGCCGATGCAGGAGGTGCAGCCGTAGCCGACTACGTGAAAGCGGAGGGCTTCCAAATCGGCCAGCAAGTTGGCGCGCTCCAGGTAGTCGGTTACTACTTTTGAGCCGGGCGCCAGGCTGGTTTTTACCCAGGGTTTGACGTCGATGCCGCGTTGGCGCGCTTTTTGGGCCACGAGGCCCGCGCCAATCATTACACTGGGGTTGGAGGTATTGGTGCAACTGGTGATGGCTGCAATGACAACGGCTCCGTCGCTGAGGGCATACGCTTCATCGCCTAAGCGGATGTGTACTGTTTTGAGGCGGTTTTCTTCCTCGGGGGCGACCGCTGCTGCTGCGGCGGCGGTATTGGGCTTGCCTCCGCCATCGGTCCACCATGTGCCTGGCGTCGTCCGCATATCGGGGGCCACATAGTCGCGGCTATGCTCTTTTTTGAGCCACTGCGGGAAGGCGGTATTGAGGTCGGCGAGCAGCACTTTATCCTGGGGGCGCTTGGGGCCGGCCACTGTAGGCTGCACGGTACTCAGGTCGAGCTCCAGTACCTGGGAATATTGTATGAGGTCTTCGTTTTCGCGCCAGAGCATATTGGCTTTGGCGTATTGCTCCACGAGCGCCATTTGGTCGGCAGGGCGATTGGTCATGGCCATGTAGCGCAGCGTCTGGTCGTCGATGGGGAAGTAGGTGATGGTGCAGCCAAACTCCGGCGACATATTGGATATGGTGGCCCGGTCGGGCACAGACAGGTAATCGAGGCCCTGACCAAAAACTTCCACGAACTTGCCTACCACGCCATGTTGGCGGAGGAGGTGGGTGATGGTGAGCACCAAATCAGTGGCCGTAGCGCCTAAGGGTAGGCGCCCGGTGAGTCTGAGTCCGATCACTTCCGGCATGATGAAGTAGATGGGTTGCCCCAGCAATGCCGCTTCAGCTTCAATACCGCCTACGCCCCAAGCCACTACGCCTATTCCATTTACCATGGGTGTGTGCGAATCGGTGCCTACCAGTGTGTCGGGGAATACATAACCGTCGCGGGCAATGACGCCCTGGGCTAAGTATTCGAGGTTGACCTGATGGCAGATGCCCATACCCGGAGGTACTACGGTAAAGTTGTTGAAGGCCTTCTGGGCCCACTTTAAAAACTGATAGCGCTCGCCATTGCGCTCGTACTCTGCGCTCACATTTTTGTTGTAGGCGTAGCTGGCGCCAAAGTAGTCGACCTGAACGGAGTGATCGATGACGAGGTCGACGGGGATCAGGGGGTTGATTTGTTCGGGGTCTTTGCCCTGGCGGACGGCCTCGGCTCGCAGCGAAGCGATATCGACGATGGCCGGCACGCCTGTAAAGTCTTGCATGAGCACCCGGGCGGGTTTGAAGGGGATGTCTTTATCGGAGGGTTCGGGGGTCCAGTTGAGTAGTGTCTCCAGATTTTCGTCGGTGATGGCAAAGTTGTCGTAATTGCGCAGGGCGTTCTCCAGCAGGATGCGGATGGAGAAGGGGAGCCGGGAGATGCCCTTGCCGCGGGCTTCCAAATCGGGCAGGCTTACATACTGAAAATTGCCTTTGGGGGTGGCAAGTGTTTTTACGATGCGATCGACGTGGGCTTGCATAGCGAGATATTGATTGTTGATGGCCCTGCTGAGAGGCGGGGCGGCAGATAGATGAACTATGTATACCATAAACACCCGTCAGGCGGGCTTGTTCTGTGCCGGGCGGTAATCTCTTTCGGGTGGATGTCGTAATTACAGCGTCCACCAATAATTGACTTTGAGCACCACCGCCCGGTTTTTATTGATGAGCGGAAATTCGGCCGTATAGTTGTCGGTATACACTAAGAATACGTCCGACATAGGGCGGAAGCGCCACTGCAATCGGCTGTTGATGTTGAAATTTTGGCGCTGGGTGTTGAACTGTAAGAAAGTAGTCCAGAACAGGCTATTGGAAAAGTTGACCTCTATGCGGGGGCCTACCAGCAGCAGGTTTTCCTGGCCATAGGGTTTGGGGAAACTGAGCTGATTGAGTTCGGCGCGCAGCGAAAAATTACCCCAGGGCTGTCGGCGATAGGCCAGTTCGGCCTGGTATTGGCGCAATTTGCCGTTGTAGAAGCCGCCAAGGCGGATGCCGGCGCTGTATACGAGGGTTCGGCGTATGTCCGACTGGTACTCGGCATTGAACTGAGCGAATGCGTAGGCGCCGGCGGGCAGAGGTTGGCCATCGGTGAAAGCAAATGGAAACATTAGCCGTATGTCTTGATGCTCGAAGCGCAGTTGGAGGGAGCTGGTATTGTTGAAGTCGATAAAATAGCGGAGGCGGTTGAAGCGCTCATTGAGGCTGCCGTCGGGGTTCCATACCAGGAACGTTTCGAGGCCAAAGCGGTGGTTGTTAATGGGGCCGTTTTCGGGGCGTATGTAGTACTCTATTTCGGTGTAATTCTGATTGAAGCCGAGCCGGATAACGGTGTCGCGCAGGGCATCGTAGTTTTCGATGCGGGCATTGAAGCCCATATCCGTGAAGTAGTTTTCGCCCACGAGCACAAAATCGGTGATGAAGAAGATACGGCGGCCGTTGTAAAAACCGCCAAATTGATAAAAGCCGTTGCGGTTGCGATATCCATAGCGATCGGAGAGGTGGGCGGCGCTCCAGGCCATGACGTTACTGGAGGGGCTCTGGTAGATGAGTTCTGTGCCGTAGTTGCGGTTGTAGTCGCGGTTGTTTTCCCGGCCGGGGGAAGTATTTTGGCGGTTGGCGCCGTATACTTTGATGAGCGATCGTTTGAGTACGCGATAGTTGACGGAAGCTGCCGTATAGTTTTGGGCGTCGAAGTCGTCGGTGGCTCGGGTTTGCATGTTCATGGCGCCCACGCGCAGTTTTTTGCCGGCATTGCCGGTAATGCGCACGCCGGCGACTATGGGTATGGGCCGGGCATTGGCATCGAGGCCGATGGTGCGGCTGAAGAAGGGCCGCAGCCCGGGGAAACCATAACTGGAGAAGAGGTCGGCGTTTTCGAGAAAAAAAGTACGCCGCTCGGGGAAGAAGATGTTGAACCGGGTGAGGTTGGTCACCTGCTCGTCAACTTCTACCTGGCTGAAGTCGGGGTTGATGGTGACCTCGATGTTGAGGGCCGTGCCGACGGTCACTTTGGCGTCGGCGCCTACGTTGAAGGACGACGACTGTCGGGGCTCGTCGTCGGGGTTGGCAGCCGCAGAGGCAATGCCGTAGGGGATGAGAGAGGCGTTGACGCCTGTGGGCTGCGGTGCGATGTCCCAATGGAGTTGCCCTGTGTAGCCCAGGTCGGTGCCGTCCAGTTGTACGGGTATGGGCGTCCAGGCAGAATATTGGTTGTTGCCGGCGTCGTTGCGAATGAAGTTGATGCCCCAAGTGCTTTTGCCGGCCGTGTAGCGCAGGGTTTTGAAAGGTATGGCCATCTCCAGCGTCCAGCGGTCTTCCAGTATCCGGGTAGCTGAAAACCAGCGGTTGTCCCAACTGAAAGACATTTCTTCGGAGTCGGAACCCAGCAGGTCTTCGGCTTGCACATTGAGTGGGCTCACGCCAAAGAAGAATCCATTGGTTCGTTGAAATACGGGGTCGATGACTACGGCGAAGCCGTCGCTGTCCCAGTATCGGCTGTCGCGTTTGAGGGTCTGGATGGTAAAGGGGCCGCCGCCGTAGCAGATGGCGGCGATGTAGAGGTACTGATCATCGGCGGCTACGCGCACTTCGGTTTGGGCGATGGCCTGGCGGTTGTCTTGGGGCCATTTTTCCCAAAAATGGCGTGCGGATTGAGGCGTCTGCCAAACGGGCTCGTCGTGGATGCCATCAATTTTTACAGGCTGTGCGGTTCGCTGCACCTGAAGGGCTAAGGTATCGCTTAGCTGAGCGGGCAGGGCCGCCATAGGTAGTAAATACAGCAAAGCGCATAGCGTGCGCAGGATGGAGTAGCAGTTGCGTGGCATAAGTTCTCTGTAGTGTGGGTGAAACCGTTAGGTATAACAAAATACGGCGTTTTCACATTGGCTGGCGGGGTTTGGGCTTCAAATTTGCAGAAAAACGCTTCTGAAGTACCGTTTTCAGCTTACGTCCTGACCCCGGCCGCTCCTTTGGGTGCAAAAAACGCCATAGCACAAAAGGTTAGGCCTGGTAGTTGCGTTCCCGGCGCCGGGACATTTTGCAGCTAATAACTGCTCTGGTGCAGTAAAATGCGCTTGTGCTTTATTTACGAAATCCAAAAAAGCCTCCTTTTCGCGTTCCTGAGAACGCGATGACTTTCAATCTGTTAATATTTGCGTAACTTTGCCCCTGCAACATACCCCCAACAAAAACGTGAGCCAGCCAACAACGACCCACATGGAGCTGACAGTGAGTAAGGAAGAGGCCCTTCACGATTACTATATCTGCTGTCTGAGCCGGGAACTGAGCCTCTACCTGCGCCGGGACGTACTCACCGGCCGCGCTAAATTTGGCGTCGCCGACGACGGTAAAGAAGTCTTTCAGGTGGCGATGGCACGCGCGTTTCATGCCGGCGACTGGCGGGCCGATTACTACCGCGGGCATACCCTGCTGCTGGCCCTCAACTTGGCTACCCCTGAAGATCTTTTGGCTCAACTTTACGCCGATGCGCCCAATGACCCTTTCTCCGGCGGTCGTCAAATGAACAACCACCACGCTACCGACCTCCTCGACCAGGCCGGTCGCTGGCTGCCCCAAACCGATCGGTTCAACTTATCGTCTGATATTTCCACTACAGGTGGGCAGATGGCCCGAGGCTTAGGTCTGGCCTTTGCTTCAAAGGTATACCGCGAAGCGACTCATTTCAAAGCGCTTCCCTTCTCTAAAAAGGGTCAGGAGATTTGCTTCTGCATCATCGGCGACGCAAGCACTTCAGAGGGAGTCTTCTGGGAGGCCGTAAATGCTGCCGGCGTATTGCAGGCGCCTTTGGCCATTACCGTAGCCGACGACGGCTATGGCATATCGGTGCCCAAAAAATACCAAACGGTAAAAGAGAGCATCTCCGACGCCCTTGAAGGTATGCGCGCCGAACCCGGCCGCCCCGGTATTGAGATTTATCGGGTTAAAGGCTGGGACTACGAAGCTCTCTATCATGCCTATCGCGATGGTATACGCCTTATGAGGCGCACCCACCAGCCGGCGCTCTTCCACATTGATGAGCTTACCCAACCGCAGGGGCACTCTACCTCGGGCTCTCATGAGCGCTACAAATCGGCGGCGCGCCTGCAATGGGAGAAAGAATACGACTGCAACCGCCAGTTTCGGCTCTGGCTGTTGGCCACCGGCTTAGCAGAAGACGCCGAACTCAAGGCCTTAGAGCAAAAAGCTCGCCAGGAGATCAAGGCTGCCCGCGCTCGCGCCTGGGAGCGTTATGCAGCCCCCCTGCGCCAACTGCGCAAAGAACTGGAGGCGCTATGCGCCCCCTGGCCTGAAACCCGGGCTTACCTCAAGGAATTGTCGGAGACAGACATCCCCTCGCCCAGAGCCGAACTGCTGAGCGCAGCGCGCCGCATGGCGCAGGAACTGGGCATTGATGCTCTAAATGGCTTCATCGACACCCAGCGGGAGTTGCTGGCCGGGCGCATTCACCCTCATCTTTATTGCGAAGACGAGCAGTCGGCGCTAAAGGTCAAGGTGGTGGCGCCTTCCTTCTCTCAGGATTCGCCTATCGTAAATGGTTATGAGGTTATCAATGTCTTTTTTGATAAAATACTGGCCAGTTATCCGAATTTTTATGCCTTCGGCGAAGACTTAGGGCAGATCGGCGGCGTCAATCAGGGGTTCGCCGGCCTCCAGGCCAAATACGGAGAGCACCGCGTATTTGATACTGGCATACGCGAATGGACCATCGTGGGCCAGGCCATAGGCATGGCCATGCGCGGCCTCAGACCCTTGGCTGAAATTCAGTACCTCGACTATGTGCTGTATGCGCTGTCGGCGCTGTCCGACGACCTGGCTACCCTGCGCTGGCGTACCAATGGCAAGCAACAGGCGCCGGTGCTGCTGCGCACCCGCGGCCACCGTCTTGAGGGGGTATGGCACTCGGGCTCGCCTATGAGCCTGTTGTTGTCGAGTTTGCGCGGCATCTACATCTGTACGCCCCGCAACATGGTGCAGGCCGCCGGCATGTACAACACCCTGCTCCAGTCTAACGACCCCGGTTTAGTCATCGAATGCCTCAACGGATACCGGCATAAAGAGCAACTGCCCGACAACATCGGCGCTTATACCGTACCCTTAGGCATACCCGAGCGGCTGCGCGAGGGCGGGCACATCACATTGGCAACTTATGGCTCCTGCGTGCGTATTGCCGAGGAGGCTTGCGACCGTTTGGCGAAGTTGGGTGTCAGCGTGGAGTTGATCGATATTCAGACCCTGCTGCCTTTCGACCTTCACCACCGCATCCGCGAGAGTTTGGCTAAGACGAATCGCCTTCTGATCCTCGATGAAGACGTGCCCGGCGGCGCCTCGGCTTACATCCTTCAGCAAATACTGGAAGTGCAGGACGGCTATCGGCTGCTCGATGCCCGGCCGGCTACCCTCTGCGCCGCCGCCCACCGACCTGCCTACGCCGATGACGGCAATTACCTCAGCAAACCCAGCGTGGAAGACGTCGTAGCGCGCGCTTTGGCCCTCGCAGCCGAGTAGCGCCACCCGGCGGCGCAGCGCCGCTACCGTTCCCGCAAATACCGCAGTGCCTGTTCGAGGGCGGCATCCTTATCATTGAGATAATCCTCAATGGTCGGTTCTATGTATACGTCGGGGGGGATGCCGTAGCCTACAAATTCCCGGCCATCGGCATAAGTATCTTTTTTGGTGCAGATGCGCGCATAGGCGCCGCCCGGCATCTGAAACGACAGCGGCTGCCCCGTACTGCCAAAGGTAGGCCGCCCCATCACGGCGGCCCGGTTCAGGCCATCGAGGAAGATGAGGAAATCCTCTGCGGCTGAGGCTGTATTGTGCTCAATGAGCACCACCAACGGCTGGCTCAGGCGCTGGTCGGCGGGCACGTCATTGACTACTTCATGCCGCTCGCCGGTATACCACATCTGGCCGCGGGCATAGAGGTAAGACTCCTTGGCCCAGTCGTCGGCAATGGTGTCTTTTTCCGTCATCCATACGCCCCAGGCCTTGAAGGCGCCTCTGTGCTGCCGCGTAGCCCAGCGGGAGCCTACCAGCGTATCGCGGTCTACAAAGTATTTGAGGATATTGGCCCCGATGCTGGTGTTGCCGCCCCCATTGTTGCGCAGGTCAATGATAACGGCTTTGCTCTTGCGCAGCTCCGGCAGCAGCGTGAGGAAAACGGAGTCGACAGCTTCATCGCCGAAGGTATTGAGTACCAATTGGGCTACGCCCGGCTCAGGCCAGTGCAGCTCCACATTTTTGAAATCGCGCATGGGCTTGGCCCAATCCGACGAAGAACGCCCCCGCGTAAGCGTGAACTGCCGCTCCTCGCCCGCAGGCGTGCGTATGGCTACGCTGATCTGGCCGCCTACGGGCCCGCGCAGGAGGTTGCCCGCCGCCCAGTCGAAGAGGATGTAGTCGGTAGACGAGGAGATGTAAGGCATCACCTGTTCCCGCATCCAGATATCGGTAGGAATGCCATTGACGGCCACTACCTCGCTGCCCAGCGGAATGTCGGCTACCGTGCCCACTGTGGCGTTGGTGACGTATACCCGCTCCCCAAAGGCACCCAACATAAAGCGATAAGGGTGAAAGGAGTTGCCCATTAACTGATTATCGACGGCCTGGGGGAAGTACACATTGGTGTGGCCATCCTTGAGCAGGGCGCAGAAGCGCTGTAGCTCCCGATAGTATTCATAGTCGTTGGCGGTGGCCATCACCCGCGGTAGAAAAGCCTGGTAGGCGCTGTCCCAGTTGAGTTCCGGCACCTTGTAGAAGTAGGCAAAGTTGTAGGTGGCCTCCCGCCAAAAATGCGACAGACCATAGATTTTTTCCTCAGGGGTAAGGGTTGCGGGCATCTGTGCAGCCGACTGCCCGAGCACAATGACCAGCCCCAACAAAAGCATTGTTGCACGCATAGTTCGCTTATTTTGGAAGGAAAGATAGCATATAGTTCTCTAAGCCGGAATATATAAATCTTGACTTGGAGCACCCTGCTATGGGTTGCGGCGGCTCCAATGCGCTTAACGGTTGTTTTCGGCCGCTTTCAGGTCTGTCGTCGCCCACGTCGCTGCGGAGCCGCGTGAGGGGGTGAAGCGGTATGCGTGATTTACCCCGTGGA
>CAYOTJ010000100.1:5526-9572 GCA_964406855.1 uncultured Saprospiraceae bacterium | reverse complement strand
CCTACTACAAGCGAACAGCACAAGAAGAGCGCAGACAAAAAGAGGAAGCAAAAGCCCGCGAAGAGGAAGAACGCAGGCAAAAAGAACAGGCGTTGGAGCAGGCACGCGAAGCCCGGATCAAATTGGCTCGCTTGCTGCTGCGCTCCGGTATGTCTGTCAAAGATGCCGCGCTCGAAACCGGCCTCTCGGAGGATGAGCTAAGCGAGCTGGATCAATAGGCGCACCCTTTTTATACCGTCACTAATAAGCCCCCCTCGCGAAGCGTAAGTAAAGGCTTGCTATACCAAAAGCGATCGAAATCGGAAAGGCCGGCAGCGAGGTAGTCGGCTTGTACTTCGCGGAGGGTAAGGGAATCGCCTCGAAGGGCAGAAGTCTTCTGGAGGAGCGCAAAAAGCCACTGCCCATACCGGGGCGAAAACGATAGGGTGTGGGTATCGTGGCGGGCATACACGACCAAGACGGCAACTTCTATTCGACGGCCTTTGACAGTTTTTAGGGCGGCGCGCAGCGCCGGCTCTGGGCCCAGCCAAACCACCCGGGCGGTGGGCTGGGGCGAGCGGGCGTCCGTGTCATCAGCCAGCACATACTCGATGTAGCGGGGCGACACGGTGGTGGCAGGTACGGGAAAGTCGAACCACTGCTGTAGGGGAAAGTCGAAACCCAAGCCGTGCATGTAGTTGAACAGGGAGGTCTTGAGGCCCTGGCTGTAGCCTTCGTGCCGGGCGCCGCCGGGGTCGAGGTGGGGCAGGTCGTTGTTGGCGAAGGCGCCAGGCACATCCAGTTGCGATACCACCTGAAACTGCTCGGGGTGGAGCCCTACGGGGCTATGGGCCGTCATGACAAACTGATGCCAAAAAGCCGACTGCAATACGCCGGCAGCAAAGAGTTGACGCACCATTTCTAAGGAATCGATGGTTTCCTGGTCTGTTTGGGTGGGAAAGCCATACATGAGGTAAGCATGCACCATGATACCCGCTTCGGTAAAATGACGAGTAACGCGGGCCACCTGAGCCACTGTAACCCCTTTTTGGATAAGTTCGAGGAGTCGATCGGAAGCCACCTCAAGGCCGCCCGATACGGCTATACAACCCGAAGCTTTGAGCAAGCGGCAGAGGTCGGGGGTAAAGCTCTTTTCAAAGCGGATGTTGGTCCACCAGCTCACGGTAAGCCCCCGACGGATGATTTCGAGGGCTAAGGCACGCATGAGGGCAGGCGGAGCGGCTTCGTCTACGAAGTGAAAACCGTTCTGTCCGGTTTGGGCCATTTGGGCCTCCATACGATCGCAGAGCAGGGCGGCAGCCACGGGCTCGTAAACGCGGATATAGTCGAGGGAGATGTCGCAAAAGGTACACTTGCCCCAGTAGCAGCCGTGGGCCATAGTGAGTTTGTTCCAGCGGCCGTCGCTCCAGAGGCGATGCATAGGATTGGCCACTTCCAGTACGGAGATGTAGCGATCGAGGGGAAGATCGCTGTAATCGGGCGTGCCGGTATCGGCTTGTTTGTAGTCTTTTTGGAAGCTATTGTTGAGGTAGTCCACGCGGCCGTCATCGGCTAAGGCAAAGGTGCGCTTGAGCAGGGCGGCGGGTCGGCGGCCGTCGAGGTGTTCGAGCAGGTGTTCGAGGGGGGCCTCGCCGTCGTCGAGGGTAATGAAGTCGAAGTAGGCCAATACGCGGGCATCCGACAGGCTGCGCAGTTCGGTATTGGCAAAACCGCCGCCTAATGCCGTTCTGAGGTCGGGGAAGTGCTGCCGGATGTACTGAGCGCAGCGGAAGGCGCTGTAGAGGTTGCCGGGGAAGGGCACGGAAAAGGCGGCTAATTTGGGTTGGGTTTGGGCCAGTAGGGGCTCCAACCGCTCGAACAGCAGCTCGTCGATGAAGGTAGGCGGCCCCAGTAGGGCGGCTTCGAGTTCGTCGAAGCTGTTGGCCGATCGGCCCAGTCGTTCAGCATATCGGCTGAAGCCAAAATAGGGATCGACGCACTCGACGATGAGGTCGGAGAGGTCTTCGAGGAAGAGGGTAGCTAAGTGCTTGGCCCGATCGTGTACGCCCAATGAGCCAAAGGCCCACTCTAAGTCGTCGAGTTGATCGAAGCGGGAAGCTTCGGGCAGGAAGCCCTCCTGGGCAATGCGATGCGCCAGGGTGGGGCTTTTGCCCTGCAAAAATAGAATGACGGCATCAATGGCATCGATGTAAAGGCGACGCATGGCCAACATGCGGCGGGCATTGTCCGACCAGGCTTGGCCGCCCTGGGCATCAATGCGGGCAAAAAGGCGCTGAAGTCCAGCGTGGGAGAAGAGGGCCAAGATGACCTCTATGCCCAGATCAGCCTGGCGGGCGGCGATGCCCCGGGTATTTAAAAATCCCTTCAGGTAAGCCGTAGCCGGATAAGGCGTATTGAGCTGGGTGAAGGGGGGTGTAATGAGCAGTACCTGAGCGCTCAATGGTTTGCAGTTTAAATGGTTATGATTACAGCCAGCCTGCGTCTTGCTGCAAAACAGGTCAAAATTAAGGGTTTGACGACATATTTTCAAATGGAGAGCAACCTCCTTAGGTTGTTCGCCGCCTCGCGCCGGAGCGATCGGCCCGCGCAAGCGATGTGTAGGCGCCTGGACCCGGCCGACCCCAAGGAGGCCGGGGCTGCCCGCCCCATGCGGGCACGCCGGAACGTAGCGACCCCACCCGCCTGCGTAAATCGCTTGCGCCTTAAAGGCGCCCGGCCAACTGCCCAGCGGGTGGGGATGCGCCCTAAAAACGGATAAGCCTACGGGCATTTCCCCGCAAATTCGGGGCAAAGCGCATCATTGCCCCGGCAAACTCAGGCGGGAATACCTACCTTTGGCAGGGGCCGCATGAATGGCGGCGCCACAATTGACCTACCAATTATGCAGTGAATCGATGAAAAAAGTATTCTTCATGCTGGCCCTGAGCTGGGCCGGCGGTTGGGCCTGGGGGCAATCGGCAGCGCTTTGGCTGCGCTACCCCGCCATTTCCCCTGACGGGAACACCATTGTATTCAGCTATCAGGGCGACCTGTACCGGGTATCGGCAGAAGGCGGCCCGGCTACCCTGCTGACGGTGCATGAGAGTTATGATTTTATGCCTGTATGGTCGCACGACGGCCGGCAGATTGCCTTTGCCAGCAATCGATACGGCAACTTCGACGTCTTCGTGATGCCGGCGGCCGGCGGGCCGGCGCGGCGCCTCACCTACCATTCGGCGGCCGAATACCCGAGCGACTTTAGCCCCGACAACCGGGAGGTGATTTTCTCTTCCAGCCAGCTCGACGCGGCCTCCAACCAACAGTACCCCAGCGGGGTATTGCCCGAGCTGTACCGCATTTCGGTGGATGGCGGCATGGGGCGTCAGGTACTTACCACACCGGCCGAGATGGCTCGCTTCAGCCCCGATGGCAAGCGGCTGTATTTCCACGACCGCAAAGGGTATGAAGACGAGTTCAGGAAGCACCATACTTCCAGCGTAGCCCGCGACGTATGGCGGTACGAATTCAGCAGCGGCGCCTATACCCAGCTCACGACCTTTGCCGGCGAAGACCGCAACCCTGTGCCGGCCGCCGATGGAGGCCTATACTTCCTCAGCGAGCGCAGCGGCAGCTTTAACGTATGGAAGATGAATGCCGACGGCAAGGGCGAGCGACAGCTCACGACCCTGAGCAGGCACCCTGTGCGCTCGCTCAGCAGCAGCGCCAACGGCCTGCTGTGTTTCACCTTCGATGGCGAGCTCTACACCCTGCGCGATGGCGAGCAGCCTCGCAAGCTCGCCGTAACGATAGCTGCCGACGCCCGCTATACCGCCGAGCGCACCGTACCCGTCAATGCCGACATCAGCGAGATGGCCCTCTCGCCCGGCGGCATGGAGATTGCCTTTGTGCATCGGGGCGAGGTGTTTGTGTCGTCGGTAAAAGAAGGCACTACCCGCCGCATTACCAACACCCCTGAGCAGGAGCGCTCGGTGAGTTTCAGCCCCGATGGCCGCTCGCTGCTCTATGCCGGCGAACGCGACGGAAGTTGGAATATCTATCAAAACACC
>CAYOTJ010000100.1:4701-5516 GCA_964406855.1 uncultured Saprospiraceae bacterium | reverse complement strand
CCCTGTTGCAGGAAGCTGCTGTGGTGGCTACTGCCTCCGAGGAGTTTCAGCCTGCTTATTCCCCCGACGGCAAGGAAGTGGCCTTCCTCGAAGAGCGCACCGCCCTGCGGGTCGTCAACTTGGCTTCCAGAGCTGTGCGCACGGTGCTGCCTGCCGAGCGCAACTACAGCTACTCCGACGGCGACCAGTTTTATCATTGGTCGCCCGACGGCAAGTGGTTCCTGGTGCAGTACCTCGAACCCGAACAGTGGATCACCCAGGCCGGGCTCGTAAGCGCCGCCGGCGGCCAGCCTGTAGTAAACCTCACCCAAAGCGGCTACAACAACGGCCAACCCCGCTGGGCGATGGACGGCAAGGCTATGGTGTGGTTTAGCGACCGCGATGGCATGAAAAATGACGGCAGTTGGGGCGGCGAGGCCGATGCCTACGCCCTGTTTTTTACCCGCGAGGCCTATGATCGGTTTCGGCTGAGCAAAGAAGAATTCGACCTCCTGAAAGAGGCGGAAGAAGCGGATAAAAAGGAAGAATCGGCCGATAAAACGACTGCGGACAAACCCGCCTCCGACAAAGCCGCCACAGAGCCCATCCGCCTCGAACTCGACGGCATCGATACCCGCAAGGCGCGTCTTACCATCCACTCCTCCCGCTTAGCCGACGCCCTGCTCTCTAAAGACGGCGAAAAGCTCTTCTATCTGGCCCGCTTTGAAAAGGGCTTCGACCTGTGGCAAACCGAGTTGCGCACCAAAGAAACCAAAGTGTTGGCGAAGTTGGGCGCCAATAACGTAGGCGACGTTCAGATGTCGAAAGACGGCAAA
>CAYOTJ010000100.1:2496-4691 GCA_964406855.1 uncultured Saprospiraceae bacterium | reverse complement strand
AAAATCGCCATAGACGACGGCAAGCGAGAAAGCGTAAGCCCCAGCGGCGAAATGCGCCTCAACGAAAGCGCCGAGCGGGCCTACCTCTTCGAGCACGCCTGGCGCCAGGCGGGCCGCAAGTTCTACCGCACCGATCTGCACAACGTCGACTGGGCGTTCTACAAGTCGGCCTACGCCCGCTTTCTGCCTTACATCAACAACAACTTCGACTTTGCCGAGATGCTCAGCGAGATGCTCGGCGAACTCAACGCCTCACATACCGGCGCCCGCTTCCGCACCGGCTCGCCTCAGGGCGACCAGACGGCTGCGCTGGGCTTATTTTACGATCAAAACTTCAACGGCAACGGGCTCAAAGTAGCCGAAGTGATGGCCCGCAACCCCGTAGTGGGCGCGGGCTCGCGCATCAAAGCCGGGGTGGTTATCGAAAAAATTGATGGCGAAGCCATTACGCCTGCCGTCAACTACCACGGTCTGCTCAACCGCAAAGAAGGCCGCAATACCTTGCTTTCGCTCTTCGACCCCGTCACCAACCAGCGCTGGGAAGAAGTGGTGAAGCCCATCGGCTTAGGCCAAGAAAATGAACTGCGCTACCACCGCTGGGTTGACCGCTGTCGCTTTCTCGTCGACAGCCTCAGCGGCGGCCGCCTCGGCTATGTGCATGTGCGCAGCATGGACGACCCCAGCTTCCGCACTTTCTACGAAGATGCCCTGGGTCGCAATGGCGGTAAAGCGGGCTTGGTAGTCGATACCCGCTTCAATGGCGGCGGTTGGCTCCACGACGACCTCGTCGCCTTCCTCAGCGGCAAGCCTTACTTTGCCTTCCGGCCCCGCGGCCAAAACCTGGGCAACGAGCCCCAGTTCCGCTGGCATCGCCCCAGCGTGGTGGTCATGAGCGAGAGCAACTACTCCGACGCCCACATGTTCCCCTTCGCCTACCGAGCCATGGGCCTCGGCAAGTTGGTGGGCATGCCCGTACCCGGTACCGGCACTGCCGTATGGTGGGAAACCCTCCAAAACGGCGTCGTCTTCGGCATCCCGCAGGTAGGCGTCGTTGCCAACGACGGCAACTACCTCGAAAACACCCAGCTCGAACCCGATGTGCCGGCCCCCAATGAGCCGGGTCAGGTGAGCCGCCGCCGCGATCAGCAGCTCGAAGCCGCTGTGCGCGTGCTTATGCCGCTCGTACAGCAGGGAGGAGGAAACCGATAAACTGCGTAAGTCGCAATAGCCGCAGCCGCATGGCCTCTTATGAGCCGTGTGGCTGCGGTTGTTTTTTGGGGCCTACCCGCCGACGCAACGAGCGGTTGAGTTCATTCATCCGCCTCATTTATGAGCCCGGCCACCGCAAGCAAGGGAGTTAAAGTCCTCCAAATTAAAGTTCTCCAAGTCAAGATTCATGAATCTTGACTTGGAGAACTTTAAAAAGGCAAGGGCGCCTGGTATACACCATAGCGCCCTGCCGGTTCAAAGGGGGGGGGTAGATATCTTAGCAAAGTCGGGCGATATGGGCCGCTCTATTGGCCCACTACCACCATCCTGCGACTCAGCCGATCGTTGCCATACGCCAAAGTGAAGGTGTAGGCTCCGGCGGACAATTTACCTCTATTTATCCAAAGTTCGTTATATCCTTTAGCGTAAGCTTGTTCTGAAATGCGGAGCACCTCTGCGCCCGTCATGTCCTGCACCGTCAGCGTAGCCTTGCCTGCCTCGGGCAAGCTGAAACTCAGCAGCGTGCGCTCGGCGAAGGGATTGGGCTGGTTGGGGTACAGGGCTAAAACAGCCTTGGCGTCTACCGGTTGGAAATTGAGGCGAATGTCCATCACCTCGCCTGTTTCCCGGTAAGCTTCAGCCTTCAGGGAGGCAGCGCTGATGGCCAACATTTCACTGAGGCGACCATTGGCTAAAGCCCGCACTTCCAGCGTTAGCAAGGGTTGGTCCAGGGCGCAGGCGCTGTATTTATCCCAAACAGCCGTCAGTTGGCCCTGGCGCAGGCGGGTCGTACCCAGATGGGTGGCAGGTAAAGCGCCTGGCAGCGCAGCCGTCAGTTCGGCCTTGCCCACTGCGGCATCCAAGCCAAACTGGAAGGCCAATAGTCCCTCCGTTGCCGGAGCATCCAACGCTACGCGATAGGTTTCTCCTGCTTTCACGTCCAGGTCGGGCAACAGCAGCGACCAGGCCTCGCGGCCCGAGCGCGT
>CAYOTJ010000100.1:1629-2486 GCA_964406855.1 uncultured Saprospiraceae bacterium | reverse complement strand
GTAGCGGAACCATTGATGGCGCCAATTTTAACCCCAATAAAATTCTGGTTGAAGAGACAAGCCGCAAGGTTTGTAACCTGCAATTGTTCGGGCCATACCGCCGCCCAGGGGTTGCCCGGCTCGGGGAAGGCGTAATCGGCCCGTACAAAGCGCCAACTCGTATTATTGGCAAATGTCTCAACGTCGCCCAACAGCAGGCGGCGCAACTCTACCAGATCGAGGGTCGTCACCGTGCGGGTGTTGTTTACATCGGCGGCAATGAGCTGGTAAGGGTTAGTCAGCGGATGATCGCCCAACAGATGGCGCTGTATGGCCAGCAGGTCGAGGGCTGTGATGCCTCTACGCGTATCGTCGTTCTTATAGGGGCGCAGCGTGTAGGCGCCGCCATAAGCCAGTTGCTCAAACAGGTAGCGCCCCGCCTCCGATGAAAGCTGCACAACCGGCGGCGTCAGGGCAGGCGTAGTCAGGCGCAATTCAACATTTTCAATGGGCTTATTACCCGCCGTATGCACTGCCCCGCCAATGATGAGCTGCTGCTCTACACAGTCGTTGCAAAGCAGGCTGGTATCGCGCAGCAACACTTCCACCTCGCAACGGCGGTAGTTGGGGCCGCCAATAGCGCCGTTGGGCTGCACCGCATAGGGGTTCGCCGCGCTATCCCACATGTATACCTCCAGGGCTACGCGGTAGCGGTCTTCGCAGGTCAGGATGATGCTGGTCTGGCTGGTATCGGGCGTTTCGCCGGGACGGTTCACCGAGAAGCGCAACGGCATACTGCAATCGGTGATGTTGCAACTCGCCAACTGCCAGGCAAACACTTCCGCAGCCGCTTCGTCGATATCGCCGTCGCCATCGGT
>CAYOTJ010000100.1:0-1619 GCA_964406855.1 uncultured Saprospiraceae bacterium | reverse complement strand
GTATCCTGGCCGTTGCCGGTCGTGGAATCGGGGTCGGGCTGAGCCGAAGCCGTTATTTCTGCTGAAACCACCCAGTTGGGATTGAGGGCCACCTCGGCTAAAGCGCTGAACGTAAGCGTAAGGCTGGCGCCCGGCGCTAATTGCAGACCGGGCCACAAAAGCTGGCCGCCCGCCCACACGCCGCCGTGGCTGACGCCGCCCGGATTGACGAGGCCCTCGGGCAGCAGGCAGCTTACGGCAAACTGCGTAGCCGCACCCGGCCCGTCGTTGCTGAGCAGGATGCTAAACTGCACCCACTCCCCTACCCCGGGCGCAGCGGTACTTGCCGAAATGTCGAGCGACAGGTCGGCGGGGCAGTTGAGCGCCGCTAAGGTGTAAGTCGCTACAACCTCGCAACCGCTCGCATCCGCGATGATGATCCGGTATTCGCCTGCGGCCGTTACGGTTAAGCTAGTCAGCTCGGGGCCGCCAGTGGCCAATACGCCCTGCGGGCCCTCCCAGCGGATGGCCTGTATCTGCCCCGTCGAGGCCCAATTGAGTTGCAGGGTAGCCTCAGAGGCCGTACAAATGCCGGCCGGCCCCGACAGGGTGGCGCTGCGCAGGGGCACGTTGGCCACCGTCTGATTTACGATGCTGGCAAACCACCAGGTATTGAGGGTGCTCTTGTCGCCGTAGCCGTTGGTGAGGTTGTCGTTGATGCTGCCGCAGTCGGGGTTGTTCGACTGGAAGTTGTTCCAGGTGCGGCAGTTGTCGGCGGCGCAGTCGCAGCCGGTACGCCCGTCGGCGGGCTGGTTGGTGCCGGGCTGTTCGGTTATGTTGCGGTCGTCCCAATACAGGCGATTGGCGGTGGCGTTTACGTCGCAGAGCGGGCGTATGATCTCTACGCAAAAGCCCTCTTTGAGGTACTCGCCGTCGTACAGGGCCCAGTGCTGCACGCCTTGGGTGTAGGCTACAATGAGGTTGACCGACAGGTCTTCAGGGGCTGAGCTGCCATCGGCCAGCAGTCCATCCCAGTACAGGCAGTCGTTGAGGGGCGAGCCAGGTGAAAACACCTTGACGAGGCGGCGCTCTGAGCCGGGATCAAACTGGCCGTCCTGGTCGATGTCGAGGATGACCTCTACCTGCCCGGGCTGGGTCACCGACACATCGAGGCAGTAGCCGCCATCGGCGCAGCGGAAGTAGGGCGCCGCGCTTACCGCCCCGCACACCCCATCGGGGAAAAGCGCAGAGTCGGGCTCGCCTAGCGATGCGGAGGGGTGGCGGCCTCAAGCCGCCAGACGGCGTCCCTTAAGGGCGCCGGCCGAGCGATCAGCGAGCCCCGTAGCGTAGCGACCCCGCGCAAGCTGCCAACAGCAGTAAATGCTATGCGGGGAAGGCGCCGAAAAAAAATGAAAAAAGCAAGTGTGAAATGTGAAATTCAACATGCGAAATTCAACATGTAAAACGGGATGCCTTTAACATCTTTTTTTGGGGTGTGCCCCCGCGCGCCGAATGAGGAGATGCCTGCCCTGGGGCGCCTGCCTGAGGCGCGCGGGGTCGGGCTGTCCGCTATTATGCCCTCCCATACCCCTGTTGGCTGAATAAGCCTTTGGGGGGGGGCGGGCATACCGCTTCCATCC
>CAYOTJ010000099.1:9055-9671 GCA_964406855.1 uncultured Saprospiraceae bacterium | reverse complement strand
CGTCGGCAATGTAGGCATGGTCGAGCGCTTGAGCCATCTCGGTTTGCACGCAGTTGATGTCTTCGGGGGCCGTGATTGCGTAAAAGCGATGAACCTGCCCTTCTCTCGGGAAATTTACGGCCCAGTCAGGCTCGCGGCCGCCGGCATAGGCAGCCAGCCAATGGTCTAAAGCCGGGATGCCGGCATAAGCTAAAAGCACAGGCTTTACTACCGAGGCCCGCTCCAGCGTGAGCTTGAGCTGTACGTCTTCTTTGGCGCTTATGGTGTGCTCATGGCGCAGGATGCGGCCTTGCTCGTATTCCGTAACCGGCACGCCGCCTACAATTCCGGTATGGGTAACGCCCTGGATGTCTATCTGATAGACAAAGAGCGCCTCCTGATCCACATATTGAAAAAGAGATTCGCCATAGTAGCGATTAAAATCCTCTTTGACGGATTCAAAGAAATTTTCGTCCGGCAAGATGCGGTCTAATTGGGGATAAACAGCACGAAAAGGAAAGATATCCATGGCGGCATTTGGCTTGAGCGCCGCCAAATTAAGTAAAAACCCCGGTTCCCAAAAAAGGAGTTTCCCCAAAAAGGAAAAGTGCATCCCGTTGGGTGCACTTTCCGAAAA
>CAYOTJ010000099.1:0-9045 GCA_964406855.1 uncultured Saprospiraceae bacterium | reverse complement strand
GGGTGCACGTTCGGAAAAAAACTAAACCCCAGTTATAATCGATTGATAGAATCGTCAAAAATAACAAGACTACACTAAAACGCCGTTGTGCCGGTTTTAGTATTAGTCGCGGTTGAGAATTGATAAAAGACGCAAAATTTCTAAGTACAGCCACACCAGCGTCACCAGCAGGCCCATGGCAAAAAACCACTCCATATAAGCCGGCGCGCCGGCCTGCTCGCCTTTCTCAAAGCTGTCGAAGTCAAGCAACAGATTCAGCGAGGCAATGCCAATGATAACTAAGCTGATACCAATGCCAATTAGGCCGCCCTGATGCAGATAAGGCATATTGATGCCAAACATGCTCAGTACGATATTCACCAAATACACCAGCGCCACAGCCGCCGTAGCCATCACGACACCGGTGCGAAACTTGTTCGTCACCTGAATGATGCCGGTTTTATAAACAAACAGCATGATGAAGAAAATGGCCATCGTAAGCGTAACCGCCTGAAAGATGATCCCGCCGAAGGCATAGGCATATACCGCCGAAATAGAGCCCACAAACAAACCTTCCAAAGCAGCATAAATGGGCCCCAGCGTACCCGACCAGGCCGGCTTGAAGGTTGCAATCAATACCACAACAAAGCCGCCAATGGCGCCGCCCCACATAAACAGCGGATTGACCATCGTATAGCCCAAAATAGCGGTGAGCAACATGATGCCCCCCAGAATAAGCGATTTGTTGACCGCCCCCTGAACAGTCATGCGCGCCGTGTTGTCGCGGATGAAACCGCCGTCAAGGGTATCGTGGGAGGCGCGCTCAATGAGCTTGTCGCTCAACATAGGGTTACTCGATTGAAAAAAGCTTCTTCTGCTCATAACAAGATTAGTGTTTTTTATTAGAACGCTAAATTATAGGCTTTGGATGAATTTTGCAAGCCCCCGTCGACTAATGCAGCAAAATTGGCGCTTAAAGCCCCTAAAGTGTATCCTATAGTCATCCAAAAAAAAGCAGGGTACCGTGGTGTGGTACCCTGCGTAACCCCAAAAAACCAAATGAAAACAATCTACATATCTTAAACTTCACGAAGTGGCAGGCGAGCCAAACCGCCGCCGGGAAGTACCTGTCCATCATAGGAGCCATACCAGAAGATTGCACCTGTCATTCAGTATTATCTCCTTTGTAAGATGCAAATTTACAATTATTCCCTTTTAGGTATGCGTTTTGGCCAACTTTTTTTTTGAAACGAAAATCGCTGTTGCTACTGCCTGGCGCATTTTCAGGCAATTGCTTATCTTAGCTGCCTAAAAATCTGCATTTTGGCAAAGATCAAAACGGCTTTCTTTTGCACCAACTGCGGGGCCGAGTCGCCCAAATGGATGGGGCGTTGCCCGTCCTGCGGCGAATGGAATACCTTAGTAGAGGAAAAAATCGTCAAGACGCCCGCCCGCGAGCAGGCAGCCTCCTGGCGGCAGGAGGGCGCCAAGGGCGGTTCTCCACGCCCCATAGCCCTGCCCGACATCGAAGCGGGCGCCGTGCAGCGGCTGCATACCGGCGATGGCGAACTCAATCGCGTACTCGGCGGCGGCATCGTGCCCGGCAGCATCGTACTCTTTGGCGGGCAGCCCGGTATCGGCAAGTCTACGCTCTTGCTTCAGTTGGCCCTGGGCCTGCGCGAGCGGGTGCTGTATGTATCGGGGGAAGAGAGCGAAGAACAGATCAAAATGCGCGCCGAGCGCCTCGAAGGTACAGGCGAAAATTGCTTTATCCTCACCGAAACCAACACCCAAAAGATACTTCAGCACGCCCAGCAGTTAGAGCCGGGGCTGCTCATCGTCGACTCCATTCAAACCATGTCGTCGCCCCACCTCGAAGCTACGCCCGGCTCCATCAGCCAGGTGCGAGAGTGCGCCGCCGAGATGCAGCGCTTTGCCAAGGAAACGGGCATACCTGTATTCCTCATAGGCCACATCACCAAAGACGGAGCCATCGCCGGCCCCAAACTGCTGGAGCATATCGTAGACGCCGTACTGCAATTCGAGGGCGACCGCAACTACACCTATCGCATCCTGCGCACCCTCAAAAACCGCTTTGGCTCTACGGATGAAATCGGTATCTACGAAATGCAGATGACAGGACTCCGCCAGGTGCCCAACCCCTCGGAGCTGCTGCTGTCGCAAAAAGACGCCGACCTCTCCGGCAGCGCCGTAGCCGCTACCATGGAAGGTATGCGCCCCATGCTCATCGAAACCCAGGCCTTAGTCAGTCAGGCCGTATATGGCACGCCCCAGCGCTCCGCTACCGGCTTCGACCTGCGTCGGCTGGGCATGTTGTTGGCCGTACTCGAAAAGAGGGGAGGCATAGCGCTGGGCGGGCAGGATGTATTCCTCAATATGGCCGGCGGCATTCGCGTCGACGACCCGGCCATCGACTTAGCCATCGTGGCGGCCCTCATCTCCAGCCGCGACGATGTGGCCATACCTACCTACATCTGTTTCGCCGGGGAGGTGGGCCTGTCGGGCGAGATACGCGCCGTCAATCGCATCGAGCAGCGCATACAGGAGGCCGACCGGCTGGGCTTTCGCCACATCTACATCTCCAAGTACAACACCAAGGGCATCGACCAGGATCGCTACCAGATACGGGTGCATACCATCGGTAAAATCGAAGAACTGTATCAGGAACTGTTCGCCTGATGTCAGTTGAGGTTGGGCAGGCTGGGTTTTTCCACCACAATCTTCCGCGAGGTTAGCACCAGCACCTGTACCAGCAAAGCCACAGCCACCAGCAGGGCTATCTCTAAGGTGGTGAGCAGCCGCGAACTGGCCGCCTTGCTGTGCGAGTCGTCGAGCAGGTGCTTGCCTACGCTCAGTTGTATATGACACAGGGCGGTCAGCTCTTTGAGCGTGAGGTCGAAGAGGTGGACGAGCCGGTCGCCGGTGGCATCCGGGTGCGCAAAACCCGCGCCGCCATTCAGCAGATTGCGCTCAAACTGATTGTAGGAAGCCAGCTCCCGCTTGAAGTCGATCAGAATTTTTTCCTCGTTGCCCACCAAGTAGGTCTTCTCAAAATCGGCAATCAGGCTGTCCATGGCCCGGGCATGAACCCCTAATTGAACGCCGCACACCTGGCTGTTCTCCGCATTGGTACGGGCCAGATGCCCTTCCAGCAACAGCCGGCGCTGGTAAAAATGGTTGGTGAGATAAAAAATATAAGCCGAGGGCAGCAGTCTGTCGGCATACATCGATTCAAAGCAGTGGTCGATATGCGAGGCGTTGCGTCGCTCAAAAATGTTACTCAGCAGCAAGGCCAGCGTAAGTACCGCCAGCAGCAGCGCCAGCTTCAGTTTTTGCCTGACGCTATGGGCTAATGACACCATAGTAGTTGATTATATAACCCAAATGTAGCATAAAAACCATTATGTGCCCGCCTTTTATAGTTCTCCAAGCCAAGATTTGTGAATCTTGGCTTGGAGAACTATATCGTGGCTTACGCTTTGCGCCCCGGCTACAACAACTCCGTTTCAATGCTGATCGGGTGCGTGAGCGTCTGGTGAATAAAACAGCGGTTGGCAATGGCCAGCAGTCTATGGCGCTGATCCTCGCTGAGCTCGCCCTCCAGCGTTACGCGGCGCTGCAACTGCGAGGTGTTGGTCGTTTTGTCGCGCTCAAACGATACCTGTACCTGCACCCCGGCCAAGGGCCAGCCCTTGCGGTCGGCATACATGCGCAAGGTGATGCTGGTGCAACTGGCCAAGGCTGCGGCCAGCAGGTCGCCGGGCGAAAAACCCAGATCGGTTCCGCCCTCGTCAAGGGGCTCGTCGGCCACCCATTCGTGGCGGCCATTGGTCAGTTGGGTAGCGTAATGCTGTTGCCCGATGTGGGCGTCAATGATGTTGGCCATAGCGTTATCCTTCAAAACCCGCTTTGATGTGGCTGCCGTCGCAGTAAGGTTTGCTGGCCGAGTGGCCGCATCTGCAGAAGGCCGTCACCTTGCTGTTGCGGTGCTCCTCGCCGCCTTTGTGCTTTACCGTCAGGTTGCCGTACACCAGCAGCGGCCCGTTGGGCATCGTCTCCACTAAGCTTTCGGCCTGCACCTCGGTCACCTGCTCCGCCTCGGCATTCAGGTAATAGCTCAACGCGCCCGAGGGGCACTTTTTTACCTGCTCAATGATGCGCTCCGTACCCGCCCCCAGCGGGTCTATCCACGGCCGGCGCGCCGGCTGAAATACCTCGGGAAGGCCCGTTGCCTCCTGCCAGCACACCCGGCTGTGAATGCACACATCCGGCTTCCACACAATGGTCACTTCGCCATTGGTATAGGTCCTCGTCACGTCCGACATACGCAGTCCATTTTGTTAGTGGTCTATTCTATTTCCCAACATCAAGGGGGAGGGTTTTGTTTTTTGGGGCCCCGCCGCCTGTCATCTACTGATCTGGGCGGCACGGGCGGCGCCGGGTGCTTTGCTCTTATGCCCCGGCCCGCAAGCTAAGGGCGAGTTTTATGCCAACCATGGGTGTTATGCCCCATCTTGCGTTAAGGGGCCGGGGCATACCGCGTCGCCCCCTGGTCCGAATACTGACCTATAGTTTTCCAACTATAAATTCAAAGGGTAACCTTTAAAATTATTTTACCCAGTTAAACCGCTCGGCAGCCTGTTTTTTTGTCAATACCAAAAAGGTGCGAATGCCAAATAACTTAGCGTATGACCCAAATAGTGACTTATACTTAGTATTTATATCGGAAATATACACAACCTCTGGAGAGGCCCAGTTTATAATTAACAAAAGGTTGATTCTGGTCTGAGTAGTTATAGAAAATGGCGCACAAGACTGAATTTTTTGCCCCTGACGGCTGTTGAGGAGAACTGCCATGAACATACAAGTAGTATCAATTGATTTCTTTAGCAGATTTCTTACACGATATTCAGAAATATTTTTTCTCATTTTCTCAATTTCTTCGTTAGAAATAGAAGGATTATCCTCTTCGAGAAGTCGATTATTCCCCCAATTCTTAAGTTCAATAACATATAAAATATCATTCTGGCCATCATACCAGCAGACGTCCATTTCTGCAAAATTATTTTGAATTTCCTTATACCCAAAACAGTCGCAAAGTCTGAAGAAGTTGTCATCAGGAAATTCAAGTATTATATCGCTTTCAATAATAGGCATACTTTACATACGCTTAGAGTAAATCAATTTCGATTTCTTCATCATACATTTTCAGAGCTTCCTCTATGATAGAGTTTTCAGGAAGAACGCCATCAATCAAGTTGTGAAAAGAGCTCCTTACGGGCGCGCCAGGCTCTCTTGTCAAATTCCAACAACCAATATTTATCTGCTCTCTTTTAGCGCAATTAGCTAATTGTTTGATTATGAAATAACTATGAGAAGCGATGAAAATTTGAACGCCTGCTTTACTCATAGCTACCAACATTTCAACCATTTTTCTGACTGCTCCCGGGTGCAATGCTGTTTCTGGTTCATCCATAAATAGGATCGTCCCCTTGCCTAATTGTCTATTCGTGATTAATGTAGTTAGTATGCCTATTTTTTTAATTCCTTCAGCTGTTTGCTGCATGGCAAACTGTTGATTGCCTTTCTTGAAGATAAAAGGTTGTTCTTTCTGTCCTGTTTGTTCAATTCTACCTTCAAATAGGTTTTCGAGTGCCTGATTGACCTTACTCAAGTCATTAGCAACCCTACCTTTTGTAGTAGGCAGGTCAAGGGCATTGATAAGGTCTAGATAAGTATCGTCAAAGCCTGCGCTGTAAAAGCTTAATCTTAAATTTCTAATGTCACTAAATGCAGTAAGTACTTCTTTAGCTGGAATAAAAAGTGCATTGAGTACTCCGGGGGGTAAAGGCGTTACATGTTCGATACAATGTGAAATTGATTTTTCTGTCCTGTCGCCAAATGAAAAGTAAATAGGTTGTCTATACTTGCCGCCATTGGCTATGATTGTAATATTAACGTCCAGCTTTTCCTTGTTGCCCTTTTGAACCAAATCACCCAAACCATTTTTTCTGGGCATAAAGGAGTCGAAGAGTTTATCAGAAAGTTCTTTTTTAAAACTTACCTCAGACCTGCTGGCTTTAAGACTATAAACCTCTAGCGATTTTGCTGTTCCGTACAAAAGTTTGAGGAGTCCTGTTTTTCCGGTATCATTTTTACCAATAATTACGTTGATTGATGGTATATCTCCAAACCTCAATTCTGCGTGAGCCATGAAGTTTTTTATGGTTATAGAACTAATCATTTTAAGTAGTTATCAGTCTACAATTTTCATGCTGATAAAGATGGTATGATGCGCCTTGGATGGGCTCACCGGGAAAAGGCATTACTTACGATATGCACAAAACCTGCCAACCCAAGCCGTATCATTTGCGCAATATGAATATTACTCATGCAAAAGAACTAACTTTCTTTCAGGAATCCAAATTTCGATAAACTTTTGTCCTCAACCCAAGACGTACTATACGTTCGTCGAAAGATAATCGCAGAAGCCCCCGCAGGCAACCTCTCTGAGGTTTATCCAACCCTTAGGTGTAAAGATATGGCAGCAGATCGACTTAGAGATATTGAGACGAAATCCACCCAAAAGCGGCCGCCTGCCCCCAGCAGCAGCAAAGCGCCCAAGGGCAGGCGGCAATAATTTACAAACTCATGGGCACATCCATCAGCAGCAACTCGGTGCGGCTGTCGGCCTGTATGTCTAAGTGGTCGGTATCCCAAACGCCGAGGCCGTCGCGGGCTTCCAACGGCTGCCCATTGATGGTTGCGTTGCCGCTAAGTACAAAGGCATACACGCCGTTGCCGCTGCGCCTGATGTCGTAGCGGGCCGTTTGGCCGGGGTCAAAATCGCCGAGGTGAAACCAGGCGTTCTGGTGTATCCATACGCCCTCGTCGTTGGGGTCGGGCGAGAGGATCTGCTGGAGGCGATTGTGGCGTGCCGCAGGGTCGAGGGTGATCTGGTCGTAGCGGGGCGTCACGTTGCGCGCATTCGGGAAGACCCATATCTGGAGAAACTTCACCAATTGGTCTTTGTTCTTGTTATACTCGCTGTGGGTGATGCCCGCGCCGGCGCTCATAACCTGCACATCGCCCCGGCGAATGACGGCGGTGTTGCCCATGCTGTCGCGGTGCTCCAGGTCGCCTTCGAGCGGTATGCTGATGATCTCCATATTGTCGTGGGGGTGGGTGCCGAAGCCCATGCCCGCCTGTACGGTATCGTCGTTGAGCACGCGCAGCACGCCAAAGTGCATGCGCTCGGGGTTGTGGTAATTGGCAAAGCTAAAGGTATGATAGCTTTCGAGCCAGCCATGCGACGCCCGCCCGCGGGTGTTGGCTTTATGCAAAACGGTATTGGCCATAATGTTGGAGTTTGTGTTAGGAATGTGATTAAAACCCACCGCCTTACCGATGGGCTTGAGCTCGTCGATGTTGTTGCTGACAACAGCGCCTCCGGCAGCTACTGCGCCTGCGCTGAGCAGGCCTTTGCGTAAAAATTCTTTGCGATTCATGGCAGTGCGTTTTTGTTCTAACAAAGTTCGGGGCAATGTGGAGTTGCTTCCAATAAACTAGGTTAAGAAAAACGCGTTACTTTTGTCAAAAACCAGCAAAAACATGACCTACCACCGCCACCAGTTAGAAGATACCATTGTAGCGCTGGCCACGCCCCCTGGCATAGGCGCCATTGGGGTGGTGCGGCTGTCGGGGCCGGAGGCCATAAGCATTGTAGCCTCTGTGTTTACAGGTAAAAACCTGCTGGACCAACCCAGCCATACCGTGCATTTTGGCGGCATAGCGCTGCCCGACGGGCGACTGCTCGACGAAGTGCTGGCTACGCTCTTTGTGGCGCCGCGCTCATATACCGGCGAAAATGTGGTAGAGGTGAGCTGCCACGGCTCGCCTTATATCATTCAGCAACTGATACAATTGTTCATGGAGCAGGGCGCGCGACTGGCGCAGCCCGGCGAGTTCACGCTGCGGGCTTTTCTGCGCGGTAAGCTCGACCTCAGTCAGGCCGAGGCCGTAGCCGACCTCATCGCCGCCGGCTCGGAAGCGGCCCACGACATAGCCATGCAGCAGATGCGCGGCGGTTTCAGCCACGATCTGCGCCAACTGCGGCAGCGGCTCATCGACTTCGCCAGCCTCATTGAGCTGGAGCTCGACTTCGGGGAGGAGGACGTAGAGTTTGCCAACCGGGCCGAGCTGCGCCAGTTGGTGACGGGCATACAGCAGGTGATCGCCGGATTGATGCAGTCGTTCGACCTGGGAAATGCCATTAAAGAAGGAGTGGCTACCGTCATCGCCGGCCGCCCCAACGCGGGCAAAAGCACCCTGCTGAACGCCCTC
Source organism: uncultured Saprospiraceae bacterium (assembly GCA_964406855.1). Classification (GTDB taxonomy): domain Bacteria; phylum Bacteroidota; class Bacteroidia; order Chitinophagales; family Saprospiraceae; genus JAUMBM01. Next base: position 702 of record CAYOTJ010000099.1, on the reverse strand, counting down.
CTCAACGAAGAACGCGCCATAGTGAGCGATATAGCCGGCACCACCCGCGATATCATAGAGGAAACCCTCAACATTCGCGGCGTGCCCTTCCGCATCATCGATACCGCCGGCATACGCGAGGCACAGGACGCCATAGAGGCCATAGGCGTAGCCCGAACCTTGGAGAAAATACGACAGTCGGCAGTGCTGCTCTACGTCTTCGATGTGGCGCGCACCCAACCCGAAGAAGTGCTGGCCGACCTGCGCAACCTCGCCCCCGAGGGCGTGCCGCTATTGGTGGTGGCCAATAAGATGGACCTCTTCCCGCACGCCCTTCCCGAGCACTATGCCGCTCCTGAGACTGATACCCCCATCGTAACGGCAGCCAATTGGGCGCCCGTGTCGGCCCGCAACAACATGAACGTGGAATACCTCAAAGAGAAACTCTACGAATTAGTAATTGCCTCCCATCAGCCCCGCGAAAGCACCGTAGTAAGCAACGCCCGCCACTACCAGGCGCTGCGCCAGGCCCACGAGGCCCTCGACGCCGTACTGGCAGGCCTCAGCCAGGGCGTAAGCTCCGACTTTGTGGCCATGGACATCCGCCGCGCCTTGCATCACTTAGGCGAAATTACCGGCGAGATCAGCACAGACGACCTGCTGGGAAATATTTTCGGGCGCTTTTGCATCGGAAAGTAAGGGCTAATGTTTACCCGCCCGTCT